>NZ_CEXLVS010000034.1:0-22705 GCF_982684285.1 Salinicola sp.
GGCACCGTTGACTCGCTGGCCTGGCATCTGGGCCTGCTGGGCGTGGCCTATGTCATTACCTATGTATGGCTGAGCGCAATGCAGCCGCTGGTGGCGGGCAATCAGGTGCTGTCGGTGTTCTTCAGCTACAACCTGTTCTTCATCCACGGGCTGACGGTCTGCGTGCTGATGCGAATGGCGATCGAACGCTTTGGCTGGAATCACAAGGTCGACGACGACACGCTCAAGCGCATCACCAGCGGCTCGGTGGACTTCATGGTCGTCGCCACCCTGATGAGCATCCAGATCGCCGTGCTCTCGGCCCTGCTGGTGCCGATCCTGCTTATCGCGGTCGCGGTGACGCTGGTCACCTTCCTGGGCGCGATGGCGATCGGCAAGCTCAGCGGCCAGCTCGGGCCAGAACGCGCCGTCACCGCCTTCGGCTGCTGCTGCGGCTCCACCGGTACTGGGCTTTTGTTGCTGCGCATGCTGGATGCCGACTTCAGCACCTCGGTGCCCAAGGAACTGGCGTTCTTCAACATCGCGATCATCGTGGTCAATATTCCCACGCTGTTCTTCGTCGCCCCGATCGCCCCCTCCCTCGGCGCCTGGAGCTACCTGGCGATCTTCGGCGGCTACGTGATACTGATGCTGTTCTGCATCCCGCTGCTGCTGAAATGGCAGCGCAGCCGGGGTGGCCAGCCCCCTTCCGTTCAGGAGCCGACTCCCTCATGAGCCATCGTATCTTCGCCGCCCGGCGCATCCTGACCATGAATCCCTCGCAGCCGGAAGCCACCCATATCGCGGTGCGCGATGGCCGGATCCTCGGGGTCGGCTCGCTGGAAACGCTGACGGATCTGGGTGACTTCGAACTCGACGAGCGCTTCGCCGACAAGGTCATTCTGCCCGGCTTCGTCGAGGGCCACAGCCACGCGCTGGAAGGCGTGCTGTGGGAGTATCCCTACGCCGGCTTCTTTCCCCGACAGGACCCCGACGGCCATACCTGGCCGGGGCTGACGGACATCGAATCGTTGCAGCGCCATCTCGGCGAACAGGTTGGCAAGCTCTCGTCGGAAACCCCGCTGATCGCCTGGGGCTTCGATCCGATCTACTTCCCCCAGCGCCGACTCGACCGCGCCGATCTCGATGCCGTCGCCGCCGAACGGCCGATCGTGGTCATCCATGCCAATCTGCACATGATGCCCGTCAACAGCGCCATGCTGCGTCTCTCCGGGCTCGAGTCCCAGGCCGATATCGAAGGCGTGGTGACCTTCGACGACGGCCGTCCCAACGGCGAGCTGCGCGAGATGGCAGCGATGTTCGCGATCTTCGACACGCTCGGACTCGATCTCTTCGACCGCGGCAGCGAGGAAGCGACACTCGAGCGCTACGCGCGCATCGGCCAGCGCCACGGGGTGACCACGCTGACCGACCTCTACAATCCGCTGAGCAAGACCGGCGTCGAGAGCATGCAGCGCACCTGCAACCGGGACGACGTCCCGATGCGCCTGGCGCCGGCGATGAGCGCACTGACCTACACGCCGGAAGATGGCATCGAGCGGGTGCTGGGCTGTCGCGAGAAAAGCAGCGACAAGCTCCATTTCGGACTGGTCAAGCTGATGACCGACGGCTCCATCCAGGGCTATACCGCGCGCCTCATGTGGCCGGGCTATCACGACGGCTCGCCCAACGGCATGTGGAACGCCGAGCCGGAACGCCTGACCGAGATCGTGCAGCGCTATCATCAGGCCGGGCTGCAGCTGCATATCCACACCAACGGCGACGAGGCCGTCGAGCTGATGCTGGACGCCATCGAATCGGTGCTGGAACTGTGGCCGCGGGCCGATCATCGCCACACCCTGCAGCACTGCCAGATCATCAGCCACGCCCAGTTGAAACGCGCCGCACGGCTGGGGGTGTGCCTCAACATGTTCGCCAACCACCTCTACTACTGGGGCGACATCCACCGCTCGCGCACGCTGGGTTTCGAGCGCTGTCAGCGTCTCGAACCGCTGGCCTCGGCGGATCGCCTGGGCATCCCCATCGCGGCGCATTGCGATGCCCCGGTCACACCGCTGGCGCCGCTATTCACGGCGTGGTGCGCCGTCGCCCGCCAGACCGCCAGCGGCGAGGTGCTGGGGCCCAACGAGGCGCTGAGCGTGGAACGGGCGCTGCGCCTGATCACGCTGAACGCGGCCTACACCCTCAAGCTGGACGATCGCATCGGCAGCCTGGAGGTGGGCAAGTTCGCCGACATGGCGGTGCTCGACGAGGACCCGCGCGAGGTGCCGCTGGCGCGGCTGGCGTCGATCCACGTGGCGGCGACGGTGGTGGGTGGCCGCGTCTTCGACAATGGCTGAGCCCGACGCCGATCCGATCCCGGTGATACTGATTGCCGGCTATCTCGGCGCCGGCAAGACCACCTGGCTCAACGCCCATCTGCGAGACGGCGTGGCGCCGGGCACGCTGGTGCTGGTCAACGACTTCGGCACCATCAATGTCGATGCCGAGCTGATCGACTACGCCGGGGAGCGCCTGCTCAAGCTCAGCAGCGGCTGCCTGTGCTGCTCGCTGAGCGACGAGCTGGGCACGCAGCTCGCGCGTATCGGTCGCTGGCTGAAGCCGCCTGCCGCGTTGATCATCGAGACCAGCGGCGTAGCCCGCCCGCGACGGATTGCCGACATGATTCGCGTGGCGCGCCGGTTCCACCTGGAGCGAATCGTCACCCTGGTCGACCTGGCGAGCCTGGCACAGCGGCTGAATGACAGCCGCGTCGGCGAGCTGGTGGCCGGCCAGATTGCCAGCGCCGACACCCTCTCGCTCAATCGCGGCGACGATCTCGACGATGCCGAGCGCGAACGATTGATGCGTCGGCTGCATTCGCTCAATCCCCATGCCCAGGTCGCTCACGCCGGTTTTAGCACCGGAAGACCGGAGCAAGCGGCACCGAAACGACCACCGACATTGCGCCGCACCGACGAGCGCGACCCCGACTGGCAGCGCTTTGCGATCGAACTCCCCGCGTCGCTGAATCGCCGGACGCTGGAAGCGTTGCTGGCCGAGCATGCCGAAGGGCTGGCGCGAGCCAAGGGATTCCTTCAGGCCGAGGGCCGGTACTACGTCTTTCAATGGAGCGGCGGGCAGGCCGAATGGACGCCCACCGCGCCCCGCCCGGGTGCCAGCCAACTGGTGGGAATCGGCTTCGCCGGGGCGCCCTTCGATGCGCTGATCGCGGCGCTGAAAACGCTCGCCTGATTTGCCGGCGGCAACGCCGATCTGGCCAGCCGATGTTCATCAACTGGCTCTACAGCAACCGCTCCCGGATTCTTTAGGGTGGAATCACCGGTACGCAATCGTCACGACCCATCACCGACACCAACAACAATGAGAGGGTGTACTTCATGATGCGCTTCCCGACCTGTAAACCCACCGCCCGGTTTCACCTGCCCCGTCTCGCCGCCAAGGCCATGGCCGGTACGCTGATGGCGCTGTCGTTGTCGACTCTGTCGCTGTCAGCCATTGCCGCCGACCTGCCGGAGATCGAGAGCCGCGGCTATCTGAGCGTGGCGACGGAGGACAACTACGCCCCGTTCAACTTCATCGAGGATGGCAACGCCAAGGGCTTCAACACCGACATGCTCGAGGAGCTGCGCAACTACGCCGACTTCGAGGTCCGCCAGGACATCCTGCCCTGGACCGGACTGCTGGCCGCCGTCTCCACCGGCCAGTACGACATGGCGCTGACCGGCGCCTCGGTCTCCGACGAGCGCCTGCGGGTGTTCAACTACACCCCGCCCTACGCCTCCGCCCAGCACTTCGCGATCAAGCGCGCCGACGACGACAGCATCAGCGATGTCGACGATCTCAGCGGCAAGAGAGTGGGCGTTCAGGCCGGCAGCGTGCTGCTGTCGCGACTGCCGGAGCTGAAGAAGATGCTCGAGGACGACGGCGGCGAGCTGGGTGTGGTGGTGCAGTACGAATCCTACCCCGTAGCCTTCGCCGACCTGGCCAACGGCCGTCTCGACTTCGTCATCGATTCCGCCGTGCCGGTCAACACCCTGGTGGCTTCCAAGCCGGACGTCTTCGCCAAGGGCCCGGCGGTCTCCGGCGCCGGCTACGTCTCCTGGCCGATCCCCAAGTCGAGCCCGGAACTGCTCGCCTACATGACGGCATTCCTGGACCACATGAAGGAGACCGGCCGCCTGGCCGAGCTGCAGGAGAAGTGGTTCGGCGAGAGCTTCCCGGACCTGCCCGACGAACCGTTGGAGAGCGTCGACCAGTTCCACGAGCTGGCGGGCCTGGACGACTGAGCCCGGTGGCCCGATCGTCGAGTCCCACGACACACCCCATCGGCTGACACGTCATACCGTCAGCGGCGCCGCGGGTTCGCGCGGCGCCTCCCCCGTTCTAAAGCCCTCGGGAGCCGCCCATGAACGCCAGTGCCTGGCACATGCTGCTGGAAGGCGCCTGGACGACCGTCTGGATCTCCGGCATCTCCATCGCCATGGGGGTCACGGCCGGGCTGATACTGGCCCTGATCCGCCTCGCCCGTATTCCCGTCGTCGACCAGCTCCTGGTGCTCTACATCAGCCTGGCGCGCGCCACGCCGCTGGTCACGCTGGCGCTGTTCATCTTTCTCAGCGCCCCGACCTTCGGCATCAACCTCGACCGCAACGTCGCCGGCATCCTGGCGCTGACGCTCAACACCACGGCGTTCAACGCCGAGATCTGGCGCAGCGCCTTTCGCAACTTCTCCCGCGATCAGCGCGAGGCGGCGATGGCCGCCGGCATGACACCGTGGGTCACGTTCCGGCGCATCATGCTGCCGCAGATGATGATCACCAGCCTGCCCGGATTGATCAACGAGATGTCGTTCCTGATCAAGGGCAGCCCGGCGATCGCGGTGATCGGGATCGTCGACCTGACCCGGGTCACCAACCGCATCTCGGCCGTCACCTACGAACCCCTGCCACCGATTCTGGTCGCCTGCGCGCTCTACATGGCCGCGATCGGCTGCCTGGTCTGGCTGCAGCGGATCGCCGAACGTCGCGCCAATCGGCTGGCGGTGTGATGAGCCGACGACGACAGGGCGGCAGTCCCCAAACGCCGAGGAGGCGCCATGAGTAACTGGGAGATTCTGTGGAGCGCCCGTGACCAGTTCTGGAGCGGGTTCTTCAGCACGATGGAGATCTTCGGCCTGTCGATCAGCGCCGCCTTCGCGATCGGCTGCGGCATGCTCTATCTGCTGGAGGGAAGCCGGCCACGCCTGACCGTGCCGCTGCGGGTATTCATCGACGGCATGCGGATGCTGCCGTTTCTGATCCTGGCCTATCTGCTTTACTACGGCCTGCCGGCCTTCGATATCCGCCTCGATGCGTGGTGGTCCGGCGTCGGGGCGCTGGCGGTCTATCACGGCTGCTACTTCGCCGAGATCTTCCGCGGTGCGCGCTTGACCTTCCCGCCCGGCCAGGTCGAAGCCGCCAAGGCCCACGGCTTCACCAAGGGCAAGATGTTCTTTCGCCTGATCCTGCCCCAGATCGTGATGCAGACCCGGCCGCTACTGGGCAACCAGTTGATCTACGCACTCAAGGACACCGCCTTCCTGGTGATCATCACCGTGCAGGAACTCACCGCCGCCGCCAACAGCCTGTCGGGAACCTATTTCATCCCCACCGAGGCCTTCATCGTGGTCATCGGCTTCTACTGGGCGGTCAGCGTGGTCATGGAGATCATCATCAAACAGTGTGGCCGTTTCAGCGCCAAACGGGGGTTCGACCATGTTTGAGAAAAGCACGTCGGAAAGCGTCAGCTCTGAACAGACCGCGTCCGAACGAACCGCGCCTGAGCGGACCGCGGTCTCGATCCGCCATCTGTCGAAGAGCTTCGACGGCGTCGAGGTCCTGCGCGACGTGGATCTGGAGGTGCGCGAGGGTGACGTGGTGACGATCCTGGGCTCCTCCGGCTCCGGCAAGTCGACGCTGTTACGCTGCATCAACTGGCTGGAGCGCCCCGACAGCGGCAGCATCCACATCGGCGGCCAGCGCATCGGCGTCAACGATGCCGGCCGGCCGATGCCGGTACGCGAGCTGGCCAGGGTTCGCGCCCGTACCGGCATGGTGTTCCAGAGCTTCAACCTGTGGCCGCACCTCAACGTGCTGCACAACGTCACCGAGGCCCCGATCCACGTACTGGGCAAATCGAAGGCAGAGGCCGAGGCCCACGCTCGCGAACTGCTGGAGAAGGTCGGTATGTCAGCCAAGGCCGACGCCTACCCCAGCACCCTCTCCGGCGGCCAGAAGCAGCGCGTGGCGATCGCTCGCGCCCTGGCGATGCAGCCGGAAGTGATGCTGTTCGACGAGCCGACGTCGGCACTCGATCCGGAACTGGTCGGCGAGGTGCTGGCGGTGATCAGGGACCTTTCCGCCGAAGGCTACACCATGATCGTCGTCACCCACGAGATGGCCTTCTCCCGGGCGGTGTCCGACAAGGTCGTGTTCCTGGACAAGGGCCTGATCATCGAACAGGCGGACCCGGAGACGTTCTTCACCAACCCCAGTACCGAGCGGGTACGCAAGTTCCTGGAACGGGAAGAGAGTTGAACCGAAGACCGGCAATCGAAGCCGGTGAAAGCGACTCGACAGCCGATGGCGAAAGTGCCAACAATGCGACAACGCCATCATTTCGAGGGAGCTGTCATGTCGATAACGGTTACGGTCTTGGACGACTATCAGGGATGCTGTGCCTTTCTTGACGCCGCCCACGAACTCGACGGCAGCGACGTGCGCCTGGACATCGAACATCGACATCTCGACGACCAGGCGCTGCCCGCCCGCCTGTTGGACAGCGACGCCATCATCCTGATCCGCGAACGCACCTCGTTGACCCGCGAACTGCTTGAGCAGTTGCCGAATCTCAAGCTGGTGGTCCAGACCGGGCGACTCTCCTCGGCCATCGATGTCGAGGCCTGCAAGGAACTGGGCATCGCCGTACGCGACGGTGGCGGCTCGCCGATCGCGCCGGCGGAGCTCACCTGGCTGCTGATCATGGCGGGCTGTCGGCGTCTGGGCGGTTATCTCGCCCGACAGGCCGAGGGCGACTGGCAGCGCACCAACCAGCTCCTGGAGGCGGAGTCGCTGGGCCATGCCGTCCACGGGCGCACGCTGGGCATCTGGGGGCTGGGCAAGATCGGCAGCCTGGTCGCCGGCTACGCCCAGGCCTTCGGCATGAATGTCGTCGCGCATGGGCGGGAAAGCAGCGCCGGACGTGCCTTCGAACTGGGGGTCGAATTCGAGCCCGATCGACACGCCTTCCTGGCCCGCTGCGATGTGATCACCCTGCATCTCAAGCTCAACGGTAACACTCGCGGCATGATCACGCCGGCGGACCTTGCCGCGATGCGCGCCGATGCGCTCTTGGTCAACACCAGCCGCGCCGAGCTGATCCGCCCCGGTGCGCTGCTCGACGCCCTCGACGCCGGCCGGCCGGGTGCGGCGGCGCTGGATGTCTACGAGAACGAGCCCGACGGTGCCAGCGCCTACCAGGCCCACCCCCGGGTGCTGGCCACACCGCATATCGGCTTCGTCGAGAAGGACACCTACGAGCTCTATTTCTCGACCGCCTATCGCCAAGTCCGGGAGTTCTTTGCCGGCTAGTCCGCAAAACGACAACCCCGGCCGAGGCCGGGGTTGTCGTGGATATCGCCAAGCCTGGCGTCGTGACGCAGGCGCTACTGCCCGAACAGGTGCTTGCGCGCCTCGTCGGTCATCTCGACGTTGTTCTGCGGATTGATCTCCTCCGCCTTGGCGTAGGCGACCCTGACCGCCTCGCGCTGGCCGATCTGATCGAACCAGCGCTGCAGGCTGGGGTAATCCTCCAGATCCTGGCCCTGTTTCTCGTAGGGCTTGATCCACGGCCAGATCGCCATGTCGGCGATGGAGTAGTCGTCACCAGCGACGAAGTCATTGTCGTCGAGCTGCTTGTCCAGCACGCGATAGAGCCGCGAGGTCTCGTTCATGTAGCGCTCGACGGCATAATCGATCTTCTTCGGCGCATAGTGGCGGAAATGGTGGTTCTGCCCCGCCATCGGCCCCAGCCCGCCCATCTGCCAGTGCAGCCACTGCAGCACCCGATAGCGTTGACGCCCGCTCTTGGGCAGGAACTTGCCGCTCTTGTCGGCCAGGTACTCGAGGATCGCGCCGGACTCGAACAGCGACAGCGGCTGACCGCCGTCGGCCGGGGCACGATCGACGATCGCGGGAATGCGGTTGTTGGGGGCGATCTCGAGAAATTCCGGCGTGAACTGCTCGCCCTTGCCGATATTGACCGGATGAATACGGTAGTCGAGCCCCGCTTCCTCGAGGAACAGCGTGATCTTGTGACCGTTGGGGGTCGTCCAGTAGTAGAGATCGATCATCACAGGCTCCTGTCGTGACGCCCGGCGATAAGCCGGATGCTGTCAGGATAGGCTTTGCGGGGGGCGGCGTCTTCCGACATCGCCCCGCGCCGTTCAAAAGCCTCTTCTCTGTGAGTCCAACCCTCCTGCTCGAAGGGTCAAAAACCCCTGCGCGATCGGCCAAGCTCGCGATCAGTTGGCATAGGCGCCGTCGACATCGACGATCCGCGTGGCGTTGCGGCCGACGCCGCCATGCAGGTCCAGCATGCGCTGGAACCAGGCGTAGACCGGATCGGCGTTGGAGACCAGATCGGCAGCGGAGGTGACCCGCGCCCACATGAAGGCGCCCACCACCAGATAGTCCGCGGCGCCGGCCTCGTCGCCCTCCAGGAACGGCGATTCGTCCAGTCGCCCGCGCATCGGCTCCAGTGCCTTATCGAGCATCGATAGCCCTTGGCTCGGCGAATGCATCTCCTCCAGCGTGCGACCGAAAGCATTTTCGCGCGAGGTACGGAAATAGTCGCGGTCGTCGGGGTGCACGGCGTTGAACACGTCCATCAGGATGGTGCGCATCACCCCCGGCGCCAGCGAACGTTCGGCGTAGAACTTGAAGAACCGCGCCCGTTCCGCGGCAGCCCCTTCGCCCAGCAGCGGCTTGTCCGGATAGACGCGATCGAGATAGCGGAAGATTTCATAGCTGTCGACGACCGTCTGGTCACCATCGACGAACACCGGCACCTTCGTCTGATCCGAGAAGGCGATCGCCGCCTTGTCGGTGAACTTCCACGGCACGAATTCGCAATCGAGCCCTTTATGCGCCAGCGCATACTTGACCCGCCAGCAGTAGGGCGAGAATCGCAGTCTCTCGTCGCGCCCGCACAGATCGAACATCTTACGGCCCATGTCACACTCCTCGTCAGATACGGCTGTCACGCTGCAGTGCTCGCAGCATGTCCAAGGGCGAGTAAACCGTCAAACCCTGAACATGCGCTCTCCCGACCCGACTCGATTCGGCGCGAATCGAAAATCGTTGCCATACTGTTACGGATAGCAGTCATACCGTGAGCCTGCGAGTCACCTTTTCAGGCAGGACTTTTCAGACAGGAGCACGGCGGGTTTACCACCTCGGATCGATCACGAAGGAGTAGATCATGGTACGCCGACTCAAGGACGACGAACTGCACGGCAAGCAGGGCAAACACGATGCACCCGGCGGCGGCTGGCAGTCGGTCCAGGCCACCGAATCGCACTTCCTGCGCGAGAAGGTAGCGCTCAAGGGCAATGGCCTGATGCTCAAGATCAATCATCCCGACGGCGGGTTCGAGTGCCCGAGCTGCGCCTGGCCCAACCCGGCGAAACCCGGCCCGGCGGAGTTCTGCGAGAACGGCGCCAAGGCGGTCGCCTGGGAAGCCACGGCGGCACGGACCACGCCGGAGTTCTTCGCCAGCCACACGGTTTCCGAGCTGCTCGACTGGTCGGATCATGCCCTCGAAAAGCAGGGCCGCCTGACCCACCCGATGCGCTACAACCCGGCCACCGACAAGTACGATCCGATCGACTGGACAACGGCGGTTCGCGAGATGGGCGAGCGGGTAAAATCCTTTGATCCGAAACGCGTCGCGCTCTACACCTCGGGGCGCACCTCCAACGAGGCGGCATTCCTGTGGCAGCTCT
Source organism: Salinicola sp. (assembly GCF_982684285.1). Taxonomy (NCBI): domain Bacteria; kingdom Pseudomonadati; phylum Pseudomonadota; class Gammaproteobacteria; order Oceanospirillales; family Halomonadaceae; genus Salinicola; species Salinicola sp. Next base: position 10,046 of record NZ_CEXLVS010000034.1, read on the forward strand.
ACGGCCGCATGCTCGGCACGCACAATTTTCCCGACTGCTCCAACATGTGCCACGAGACCACCACCGTGGCCCTGCCCCAGAGCATCGGCGTCGGCAAGGCGACCACGGTGCTGGAGGATTTCGAACATGCCGACTGCATCTTCCTGTTCGGCCAGAACGCCGGCACCAACAGCCCGCGGATGATGGGACTGCTGCACGAGGCGCGCCTGCGCGGCGCCGAGGTGATCACCTTCAACCCGCTGCGCGAACGGGCCCTGGTCAAGTTCGCCAACCCCCAGACGCCCAGGGACATGCTCACCAACCACGGCGTGCCGATCAGCTCGCAGTATCACCAGGTTCGCATCGGCGGCGACATCGCCGCGATCCAGGGCATCTGCAAGCGCATCCTCGAGGTCGACGACGAGGCCCGCGCCAGCGGCGGCGAGCGCGTCATCGACCACGACTTCATCGCGATGCACACCAATGGTTTCGAGAGGTTTGCCGATCACTGCCGCAACCTGCCATGGGAGCGAATCGAGCGCCACAGCGGGCTCGAACGGGCGGCGATAGAGCAGGCCGCCGGGGCCTGGACGAAGGCCGAGCGGGTGATCTGCTGCTGGGGGATGGGAATCACCCAGCACATCCGTGGCAGCGACAACGTCCACCAGATTCTCAACCTGCTGCTGATGGGCGGCCATATCGGCCGGCGCGGTGCCGGTGCCTGCCCGGTGCGCGGCCACTCCAACGTGCAGGGCGATCGCACCGTGGGGATCTTCCACAAGTCCGGCGAGGCGTTCCTGTCGAAGATGGACGAGGTGTTCGGCATCGAGTGCCTGCGCGAGCATGGCCACGACGTGTCGCTCTGCTGCGAGGCGATACTGCGCGACGAGGTGGACGCCTTCCTCGGCATGGGCGGCAACTTCTTCCGCGCCATCGCCGACCAGGCCCGTGTCGCCGCCCACGTCGGCGACATCCCACTCACCGTACAGATCGCCACCAAGCTCAACCGCAGCCATCTGATTCACGGCAAGGCGGCCTATCTGCTGCCGGCACTGGCCCGCACCGAGAAGGACGTCCAGGCCGGCGTCGAGCAGACCATCACCATCGAAGACGGCATGTGCAACGTGCAGGGCTCCAGGGGCGCGCTGGAGCCGGCATCAGAGCATCTGCGCTCCGAGATCGCCATCGTCGCCGGCCTCGGCAAGGCGACATTCGCGCCCAACCCCAAGGTCGACTGGGAGTGGCTCGCCGAGGATTACGCCCGCATCCGCGACAAGATCGAAGCGACCCAGCCGGAGACGTTTTACGCTTTCAATCAGCGACTGAACGACCAGGGCGTGTTCCATCTCGATATCGCCGCCCGCGATCGGGTCTGGAACACCGACTCCGGCAAGGCCCACTTCCTGTTCCCCGCCGACCATCTCACCGAAGACGCCTCCGAACCGGGGGACGCCCATTTCCAGCTGCTGTCGATCCGCGGGCACGATCAGTTCAACACCACCGTCTACTCGTTCGATGACCGCTACCGCGACATCTACGGCACCCGCATGGTGCTGATGATGAATCCTCGCGATATCGAGAAGCACGGTTTCGAGGCCGGCAACAAGGTCACGCTGAAAGCGGTGAGCGACGATGGCATCGAACGTCGGGTCTCGGGCTTCAAGATCATCGCCTACGATCTGCCGGAAAACTGCCTCGGGGCCTACTATCCGGAGGTCAACGACCTGATCCCCGTCGGCACCCGGGACCAACAGAGCAACACCATAGCCGGCAAGTCGAACCCGGTGACGCTCGAGTTGATGAGCACGGAGGCGTTGGAAGCGGAGACCGGCATGCTCGCCACCGGCTGATACTGCCCCAACCGCCCGGCTCGCCTCCCCCCGGTGCTGTCGCCGTCCGCCTCCCGGCGGGCGGCGATGTCCATTAGTCGCAACGCAGGCGCCGCCAGCGCCCGATATCGCCTCGCCATCTGACCTCTAAGCCCTTCAAAGTCAGCCACTTGGGAGGCGCCCATGCTACCCGGCGCTTATTGGTAAGACCATTTACCCATGATTGGCAGTACCACCGTCTGTGGTTATCTTCCGAGTCAATCGCCGTGATCGGCCACCGGAGTGGAACGACCGGTCTGCCGCCGTCCGGCGATGACATCCTGGCGACGAACGAAGCCGATAATAACGACTCTGGGGCTCTCGATATGGATCACACGCTTCTCTCTCTGCTTGCCTTCCTGCCGCTGGTGCTGGCGGGGGTCCTGCTGATCGGATTCCGGATGGCGGCACGGACGGCGATGCCGATCGTGTTCGTCGTCGCGGTGCTGATCGCGCTGCTGGCCTGGGACATGACCGCGACCCGCGTGCTGGCCTCCACGCTGCAGGGGCTGATCATGACCGTCTCGCTGCTGTGGATCATCTTCGGGGCCATCCTGCTGCTCAACACGCTGAAGCACTCGGGCGGCATCATGGCGATCCGCAACGGCTTCTCCGGCATCAGCCCGGACCGCCGCGTGCAGGCGCTGATCGTCGCCTGGCTGTTCGGCTGCTTCATCGAGGGCGCCTCGGGCTTCGGCACGCCCGCCGCCGTGGCCGCACCGCTGATGGTGGCGCTGGGCTTCCCCGCCCTGGCCGCCGTGGTGGTCGGCATGATGCTGCAGTCGACGCCGGTCTCGTTCGGCGCCGTGGGCACGCCGATCGTGGTCGGCGTCACCGGCGGCGTGAACCAGTCCGCGATCGCCGAACAGCTCACCGCCAACGGCTCGACCTGGGAGACCTATTTCCGCCTGATCACCTCCGAGGTGGTCATCACTCACGGCATCATCGGCGTGTTCATGCCGCTGATCCTGGTCGTCGTGATGGTGCGCTTCTTCGGCGAGAACCGCTCCTGGACCGAAGGGCTGTCGATCACGCCGTTCGCGCTGTTCGTCGGCGTCTGCTTCGTGGTGCCGTCGATGCTGGTCGGCGTCCTGCTGGGCCCGGAGTTCCCGTCGCTGCTGGGCGGCCTCATCGGCCTGGCGATAGTGGTGCCGGCCGCACGCAAGGGCTTCCTGCTGCCCAAGGACACCTGGGACTTCCCGGAGCGCTCGAAGTGGCCTTCCGAGTGGCTCGGCACCATCGAGATCAAGGTCGACGACGTAGCCGGTCGCGCGCCGATGTCGACGCTGCGGGGCTGGCTGCCCTACGTCATCGTCGCCATCCTGCTGGTGATCTCGCGCACCATCCCTTCGGTCAAGGCGGGGCTCTCCTCGATCAGCACCGGCTGGAGCAATATCCTCGGCGAGCAGGGCATCTCCGGCAGCGTCGAATGGCTCTACCTCCCCGGAGGCATCATCCTGATCGCGGTGATCTGCACGATCTTCCTGCATCGCATGCGCGCCCAGCAGGTGACGGCGGCCTTCGCCGAATCCTCCAAGACCATCTTCGGTGCCGGCTTCGTGCTGCTGTTCACCATTCCGATGGTGCGGATCCTGATCAACTCCGGCGTCAACGAGTCCGACCTGGTCTCGATGCCGGTCGCCATGGCGCAGCTGGTGGCCGACGGTGTGGGTCAGATCTATCCGCTGTTCGCCCCGGCGGTCGGCGCACTGGGCGCCTTCATCGCCGGATCCAACACCGTTTCCAACCTGATGCTGGCGGCGTTCCAGTTCAACGTCGCCGAGGTGCTGGGCGTCTCCACCGCGATGATGGTCTCGCTGCAGGCCGTGGGGGCCGCCGCCGGCAACATGATCGCGATCCACAACGTGGTGGCGGCTTCGGCCACCGTCGGTCTGCTCGGCCGCGAGGGCACGACACTGCGCAAGACGATCCTGCCGACGCTCTACTACTGCCTGTTCGCCGGCATCATCGGGCTGCTGGCCTTCTACGTCTTCGGTCTCACCGACCCGCTCATGGGTGGCTGATCTCCTCCTCCCGGCCGCGGCCGGGAGGATTCACATCCTGTTTTGGTCTGACCATTTGCCAGCCTATTGGGCTTTTGGCTAATGGTCGCCGTCGACGGCCTTCCACAGAATGATCGCAGCGCAATGTGGAAAGGCCTTCCACAAAGCGGATCTTCACCTACCGCCAGCGACTTCCGAGCTGTCGAGGAGACGTCATGGAACTGCTTTACGACGAGCGCATCGACGGCGAGATCGCCGACGTCGACAAGTCCGGCCTGATGGCGGCGATCCTGGCGGTCGCGCCCAGACTGACCCTGCTCGATCGCGAGGAGGACCTGCGCCCGTTCGAGTGCGACGGGCTGTCGGCCTATCGCGTGCTGCCGATGCTGGTGGCCATGCCGACGACGCTGGCCGAAGTCGAGGCGTTGATGCGGGTCTGCTACGAGCACGCCGTGCCGGTGGTGACGCGAGGTGCCGGCACTGGCCTGTCCGGTGGCGCGCTGCCGCTGGAGAAGGGCGTGCTGCTGGTGATGTCGCGCTTCAACCAGATCCTGAGCGTCGATGCCGATGCCCGCCTCGCCCGGGTCCAGCCAGGCGTGCGCAACCTGGCGATCAGCGAGGCGGCCGCCCCTCACGGCCTCTACTACGCCCCCGATCCCTCCTCGCAGATCGCCTGCTCGATCGGTGGCAACGTGGCCGAGAATGCCGGCGGCGTTCACTGCCTGAAGTACGGCCTCACGGTCCATAACGTGCTGAGCGTGGAGATCGTCACCATCGAGGGCGAGCGCATGACCCTCGGCGGCGAGTCGCTGGATACGCCCGGCTACGACCTGCTGGCGCTGTTCATGGGCTCGGAAGGCATGCTCGGCGTGATCACCGAAGTGACGGTGCGCCTGCTGCCCAAGCCGGAAGTGGCCAAGGTGCTGATGGCCTGCTTCGACGACGTCGAGCGGGCCGGCAAGGCGGTGGGCGACATCATCGCCGCCGGCTGCATCCCCGGCGGTCTCGAGATGATGGACAACCTGGCGATTCGCGCCGCCGAGGATTTCGTCCACGCCGGCTATCCGGTCGACGCCCAGGCAATCCTGCTGTGCGAGCTCGACGGCGTGGAGAGCGACGTCCAGGCCGACTGCGAGCGAGTCCGCCAGTTGCTCGAGACGGCGGGCGCCACCCAGATCCAGCTCGCCCGGGACGACGCCGAGCGCCAGCTGTTCTGGGCCGGGCGCAAGGCGGCGTTTCCGGCCGTCGGCCGGATGTCGCCGGACTACTACTGCATCGACGGCACCATACCGCGGCGCGAGCTGCCGCGGGTGCTCAAGGGCATCAACGATCTCTCGGCCCAGTACGGGCTGCGGGTCGCCAACGTCTTTCATGCCGGCGACGGCAACCTCCATCCGCTGATCCTGTTCGATGCCAACCAGCCCGGCGAGCTGGAGTCCACGGAAGCGCTCGGCGGCAAAATTCTCGAACTGTGCGTCGACGCCGGCGGCAGCATCACCGGCGAACACGGCGTCGGCCGCGAGAAGCTCAACCAGATGTGTACCCAGTTCGCCGCCGACGAGATCACCCTGTTCCACGCGGTGAAGTCGGCTTTCGACGAGCGCCGTCTGCTCAACCCCGGCAAGAACATCCCGACACTGGCACGCTGCGCCGAGTTCGGCGCCATGCACGTACATCACGGCGAACTGCCGCACCCCGAACTGCCGCGATTCTGATATCGGAAGCGGCATGAGTCGCAAGGAGATCGCCATGACCCACCTGCAGGATCAGCGGCCGGAATACACCTCGGCGGACGAACCCGGGCCGGATGCGCTGGCGGGCCGCGACGATAGCGAAGCCTTGTGCGAACAGGTGGCGCGGGCCCAGGCCGAGCGCGCCACGCTGCGCATCGTCGGCGGCAATACCAAGGCGTTCTACGGCCGTCGGGTCGAGACGGCGCAAGCGCTCTCCACCACCGGCCATCACGGCATCGTCCACTACGACCCGGTGGAGCTGGTCGCCACCGTGCGCGCCGGTACGCGGCTGCGGGATCTCGAGCGGGCGCTTGCCGACAACGGCCAGCGCCTCGCCTTCGAGCCGCCGCACTTCGGCGACGACGCCACCGTCGGCGGCATGGTCGCCGCCGGGCTTTCCGGCCCTCGCCGACCCTGGGTCGGGGCCGTACGTGATTTCGTGTTGGGTGTAAGGGTGATCACTTCCGACGGCAAGCAGTTGCGCTTCGGCGGCGAGGTGATGAAGAACGTCGCCGGCTACGACCTCTCGCGGCTGATGGTCGGCGCCCAGGGCACGCTCGGGGTGCTGACCGAAGTCTCGTTCAAGGTGCTTCCCATTCCCCACGCGCATGCCTGCCTGCGACTCGAACTGCCGCTGGCCGAAGCGTTCGAGCGCTTGACGGCCTGGGGCCGCGAGCCGATGCCCATTACCGGCGCCGCCCACGATGGCGAAGCGCTGCACCTGCGTCTCGAAGGCGGCGAGGGCTCCGTCTCGGCCACGCGCCAACGCCTTGGCGGTGAAGCGGAAGATTCACGCTTCTGGGCGCAGCTTCGCGAGCTGCAACTGCCCTTCTTCGACGGCGCCCTCGATGACGACGCCCACGTCCTGTGGCGCTTGTCGCTGCCGGCGCTGGCGCGCACGCCGGCACTCGAGGGTGACTGGCTGGTCGACTGGGCCGGTGCCCAGCGCTGGCTGAAAAGTGCCGAGGGACGCGGTTTCGAGGACGAACCGCGGGCCGACGCCCACATTCACGAGGCCGCCATTGCCGCCGGCGGCCATGCCACGCGCTTCACGCCGAGCGCCAACGGAGACTCGCCTTTCACGCCCCTGCCGCCGGTGCTGGCCAAGTACCACCGCCAGCTCAAGCAACGGCTCGATCCGCAGGCGATCTTCAACCCTGGCCGGCTCTATGCCGAGTGGTGAGGAGACCTCTACCCCATGCAGACCCATTTTTCCGAGGCCGCCCGTGCCAAGCCCCACATCCACGAGGCCGACCGCATCCTGCGCACCTGCGTGCACTGCGGCTTCTGCAATGCCACCTGCCCAACCTACCAGTTGCTGGGCGACGAGCGCGACGGCCCGCGCGGGCGCATCTATCTGATCAAGGAGCTGCTGGAGAGCGACGACGGCGATGAACAGGTCACCCAGGAGACGCAGTTGCACCTGGACCGCTGTCTGAGCTGCCGCAGCTGCGAGACCACCTGCCCCTCCGGCGTCGAGTATCACAAGCTGCTGGATATCGGGCGTGCCGAAGTCGACCGTCGGGTCGGACGCCGGCCCGGCGAGCGCGCCCTGCGACTGGGGCTGCGCACCGCGCTGGTCGAGCCCAAGCGGTTCCAGGCGCTGCTCGCCCTGGGGCAGACGTTCCGCCCGCTGGCGCCTCACGATCTGCGCGACAAGATCCCCCCGCGCCAGCGGCCGGGTTCGCGCGGGCGTCATGCGCGCCCCGACCCGACCCGACACGCCCGCCAGATGCTGATTCTGGAAGGCTGCGTTCAACCCGGTCTGGCGCCCAATACCAACGACGCCACGGCACGAGTGCTCGATCGTCTCGGCATCGGGGTGAGTGCCGCCCCGGAAGCGGGCTGCTGCGGCGCCATCGACTTCCATCTCAATGCCCAGGCCGCCGGACGCCAGCGCATGCGCGCCAATATCGATGCCTGGTGGCCGCTGATCGAGCAACGTGGCGAGAGCTCCTCCGCGCAGGCCGGAGTGGAGGCGATCATCCAGACCGCCAGCGGCTGCGGCGCCTTCGTCAAGGAGTACGGCGAGATGCTGGCCGACGATCCCGAATACGCCGCCAAGGCCAGACGGATCAGCGAGCTGGCCAAGGATCTGGTCGAGATCTTGCGCGAGGAGGATCTGGAGACGTTGGGCACGAATGACTCGTCCGCGCGGCTGGCGTTCCACTGCCCGTGCACGCTGCAGCATGCCCAGAAGCTGGGGGGTGCCGTCGAAGGCGTGCTCGCGCGGCTGGGATTCGGTCTCGCACCGGTGCGGGACTCGCACCTCTGCTGCGGCTCCGCCGGCACCTATTCGATCACCCAGCCGACGCTGGCCCGGCAGTTGCGCGACAACAAGATGGACGCCCTGGAGGCCCAGTCACCGGATACCATCGTCACCGCCAATATCGGCTGCCAGAGCCATCTCAACGGCGCCGGACGAACCCCGGTAAAGCATTGGATCGAAGTCGTCGACGAAGCGCTCATGGCGTAGAACCAACGCTCTCGGCGTCCGACGCCGGCGACTCACTCATGACCGCGCAAGGCCAGCTCGCTGCGGCACCCGGCGAGTTGGCTTTTCGCTTTTTCTCGTAGCTCGTAGCTCGTAGCTCGTAGCTCGTAGCTCGTAGCTCGACGCTGCCCTGACCATGGAACTGGAGTCCCCACCATGCAGACCAAAGCCGCACTCGAACTCAACGATGTCAATGCCATCCTCGATGCCGCCCAGACCGAAGCCGAAGCCCAGGGCTGGGCAGTCACCATCGCCGTCGCCGACGATGGCGGCCATCTGCTGGGCCTGCGCCGGATGAACGGTGCCGCCCCCTTCAGCGCCGGCGTCGCCACCGAAAAGGCGCGCAACGCGGCGATCGGCCGCAAGGAGACCCAGGTCTTCGAGGAGATGATCAACAACGGCCGCACCGCCTTCGTGACGGCACCGATGACCGCGCTGCTCTCGGGCGGCGTGCCGGTCATTCACGACGGCCAGGTGATCGGCAGCGTCGGCGTTTCCGGGGTCAAGCCGGAGCAGGACGTGCAGGTCGCGAAAGCCGGCGTCAAGGCTATCGGCTGAAGCCGTCGCCGACGCTTTGTCAGCGCTTCTTGGAGGACGCGCCCCTGGCACGACTGCCGGGGCCGGCCTTGCCTGAACGCTTCCTGTCGCCGGGTTTGGCGCCAGCCTTGCCCCTGGCGCCGGGCTTTCCCGCTTTGGCGCTGGGGTGTGACTTACCTGCCGCGTGACTCTTGCCACCGGGCGACGCTTTGCCGCTCGCGGCTTTTTTACCCTTGGGGTGGGCCTTGGTGGCAGCGGCTTTGGTGGCAGCGGCTCTGCCACCCGCCTTGACACCGGCCTTCGCCCCGGGCCCTGCCGATGCCCTGCCTCCCTTGGAGGTCGGCTGCCTAGCCTTTCCCGAGCGAGAGCCGGAGTTGGGCTTGGCGCGGCCACTCTTCTCCGGCGCGGCGTCGGAGTTTTCCGTCAGCGCGATGATGGTATCGATCTCTCTCGGGGTCAGGTCCCGCCAGTCACCCAGCGCCAGCCCCTTGAGCGAGACGTTCATGATGCGCGTGCGGATCAGCTGAGTGACTTCGTAGCCGAAATACTCGCACATGCGGCGTATCTGGCGGTTGAGCCCCTGCACCAGCGTGATGGTGAAGACGAACGTCGACTCCCTGTGCACCTGGCAGCGCTTCGTCACCTGGCCGAGGATCGGCACGCCACGCTGCATGCCCTCGACGAATTCGTCGGTGACCGGCTTGTCGACCGTCACCCGATACGCTTTCTCGTGGTGGTTGTTGGCACGCAGGATCTTGTTGACCAGGTCGCCGTCGTTGGTCAGGAAGATCAGCCCCTGGGAATCCTTGTCGAGCCGGCCGATGGGAAAGATCCGCGCCCCGTGCTTGACGAACTCGACGATGTTGTCCTTCTCGCTGGACTCGGTGGTGCTGACGATACCCACCGGCTTGTTGAGCGCGATCAGGACCAGATCCTCCGCTTCCCGGGGCTCGATCTCCTGGCCGTTGACCTTGACCCGCTCGCCGGCGACCACCTGGTCGCCGGTGGTGGCACGGCGGCCGTTGATCCACACGTTGCCCTGCTCCACGAAGCGATCGGCTTCACGACGGGAGCACATCCCGCTCTCGCTGATGTACTTGTTGATACGGGTCGATTGTCGTAACGCCATAAAGGGTCGTCCAGCCAGAAGAAAGGTGACTCAGCATCCGGTCGCAACCGCCGGACCTGCGCCGGCCCGCAACGGGCCGGCGCACCCGGACAGTTTGACGCTTCCTCCGTGTGGATAAAACCGGCCGGGGTTCAAAAGCCGCATGGCGGCCATCGCCGGGAAACGCCCGGCTGCGTGACCGGGGGCGGTCAAGCAGGCTTCCCGACCCCTTTTGTTCTGACAGACAGAATCACATAGCTTCTGACGACATTCTTTAGTCGCAATTCGCAGTCCCGAGATTGACCCGGCATCCCGGCGGCCCTAATTTCTACTGTCGCAACATGTTCTACAAAAGAGAATAACGGAGACGCCATGAATTTGTCCTTGAAGCCTTCCGCGCTGTGCCTCGCACTCTCGCTGGCGACGCTGCCGATGCTGGCGCAGGCGGCCGGCCCGAGCGGTAAGATCGACTGCATCGCCCCTGCCAACCCCGGCGGCGGCTGGGACTTCACCTGCCGCAGCGTGGGCCAGGTTCTGAGCGAGACCGGCGCCATCGACGGCAGCGTCCAGACCACCAACATGCCGGGCGCCAGCGGTGGTGTCGCGTTTTCACACGTGGTCACGAAACGGGCCGGACAGAACGACGTCATCGTCTCGGCTTCGACATCGACCACCACCCGTCTGGCCCAGCATCAGTTCCCCGGCCTGAACGCCGACATGGTCAACTGGGCCGGCACCGTCGGCGCGGACTATGGCGTGATCGCCGTGAGCAAGGACTCGCCTTACCAGACCCTCGAGGACCTGCTGGACGCGATGGAGAAGAAGCCCTCCAGCGTCAGTTTCGCCGGCGGCAGCGCCAGCGGCGGTTGGGATCACCTCAAGGTCCTGATGATGGCCCGCGCCGATGGCATCGAGCCGCTGAACAAGATCAAGTATCTGCCCTTCGACGGTGGCGGCGAGGCGATGACCCAGGTCGTCGGCGGCCATATCGACGCCTTCTCCGGAGACGCCTCTGAGACCCTGGGCTTCGTCGAATCCGGCGACCTTCGGGTGCTCGCCGTGCTCGCCGACGGTCGCCTGCCCGGCGCGCTGAGTGAATTCCCCACCGCCAAGGAGCAGGGCGTGGATGTCGAAGGGATCAACTGGCGCGGCTTCTACCTGCCACCGAAGCTCTCCGACGAGGACGTGGCCTGGTGGGAGGAGACGCTGCACAAGGTCTACGAGAGCCCGGAGTGGAAGGAGGTCATGAGCAAGAACGGCTTGATTCCCTTCGACCGCAGCGGCGAGGCATTCAAGGCGTACGTGCATCAGCAGATCGCCGATATCGAGGAGATCTCCAAGGAAGTCGGCCTGATCCAGTAAGGCCGGCTCCCCGCTAGGGTGGGGCTTGTCACCTCACCCCCTGGTCGTCGGTGCCGGGCTTGCGGCGCCGACGACATCGGCAGCGTCAGGAAGCGCGCAACGCCCGCGGCCACTGGCGTTCGAGACGCGGCGCATACTGGGCCAGCAAGGGTACATGGCGATCCTTGGCCGCCAGGTTGAAGCGCTCGCTGGGACCCGATAGCGCCAGCGCCCCCATCAGCTCACCCTCGCCGTTGTAGATACCGATCGCCGCCGCCGACAGCCCGGCCTGGCGCTCTCCGCTGGATACGGCAACCTGGCCGCGAGGGATTTCGTAATTGAGCACCCGCCCGGCGGCACCGCGTCCCAGTGGCAGCCTCACGCCCTCCTCCAGATGGTGCCTGACCTCCAGTCGGCCATTCTCGCGCAGCCGGCAGATCCGGTGGTCGCCGTCGCGGACATAGAAGGAAGCGGTCTCCTCGCTGGCATCCCGCAGCGACTCGAGTATCGGCCGTACCAGATTCTCGAGCTGCGGCCCGTCGCCCGCCAGCGGGGCCAGCCGCGAGACCGCCGGGCCGACTCGGTAGATGCCGCGTTCGTCGCGGGTGACATAGCCGAAGTGCTCCAACGAGGCCATCAGCCGCAGGATGGTGCTCTTGTAGAACCCCGAGGCATTGGCGAGTTCGGTCAGAGAGAACTCTCGCCGCTCCTGGGAGAAGGCCTCGAGCAGCGGCAGCGCTCGTTCGACGGCCTCGACACGTCTCTGGGCCATGGGACGCTCCTATCTATCAGTTAATCGGGCTATCAGTGAATCGGGCATCAGTTGATCGGGACTTGCTATCAGGTCACCGGGACTTGGACTAATGGCGGATGTTGCGACAGACAAAACGGTATTGCAACTCATCCGAGCGAATCATATTCTCTCTGAAAGAAACTGTTTCACCAGGAGGAATAATGTCATCGCCATTGACCGGTTACCGGGTACTCGATCTGACCAACGTGCTGGCCGGGCCGTTCTGCTGTCATCAGTTGGCCCATCTCGGCGCCGAAGTGATCAAGGTCGAGCGGCCCCAGGGCGGTGACCTGGCTCGTCAACTGGGTGCCGACCCCACGCTCAATCAGGAGCTGATGGGGGTCTCGTTCCTCGCCCAGAACGCCGGCAAGCGCTCGGTGACGCTCGATCTCAAGAGACCGGCCGATCGTGAAACCTTCCTCGAACTGGTGGCGACGGCCGACGTGGTGGTAGAGAACTTTCGTCCCGGCGTCATGCGCCGTCTGGGGCTCGGGTTCGAGACACTGCGCGAGGCCAACCCCGAGCTGGTCTACTGCGCGATTTCCGGCTTCGGGCAAGACGGCCCCTTGGCCAACTACCCGGCCTACGACCAGATCATCCAGGGCATGGCAGGAGTGATGAGCATCACCGGCGCGCCCGAGAACGCGCCCTACCGGGTCGGCTATCCGCTGGCCGACACCGTCGGCGGCCTGACCGCGGCGATGGCGATCAATGCCGCCCTGGCCGAGCGCCCGCGCAAGGCGCACTTCGTCGACATCTCGATGCTCGAATCGGTGCTGGCCACCATGGGTTGGGCGGTCTCCA
>NZ_CEXLVS010000035.1:0-22654 GCF_982684285.1 Salinicola sp.
GACCTCCTTCCAGCGCCTGGTGGAAAAGGCGCTGCAGCAGGGCGCCGAGCATCTCGGCATGCCCTTCGCCGTCGCCACCCGCATCGAGGGGGAGGACTACCTGATCCAGGCGGCCTACTCCATCGATCAGCGATTCGAGCCGGGGCAGCACCTCAAGACCAGCGATACGTTCTGCGAGCTGACCATGGCCAGTGCCGATGTCGTCGCTTTTGCCGATGCCGACGAGGATGGCTACGGCGAGCATCGCTGTCGGCTGCGCTACGCGTTGAAGAGCTATATCGGCGCGCCCATCTGGGTGCATGGTGAGCGCTACGGGGCGCTGGCGTTCAGCAGCGATCGGCCGCACCCACGGCAATTCGACGAGGTCGACAAGGAGTTCGTGCGGCTGCTGGCGCGCTGGATCGGCGCCACGCTGATGCGGTGGAGGGACGTCGAGGCGCGGGAAGAGTTGAGCAAGCGGCTGCGCAAGATCGCCTCCCAGACGCCGGGGATGATCTACCAGTACCGAATCGATGCCGAGGGTCGGCCGTCGTTCCCCTACGCCAGCGAGGCGATCAATTCGTTCTACGGGATCACGCCGGAGCAGGCCGCGCAGGACTCCTCCGCGGTGACCGAGACGATCCTCGAAGAGGATCGGGACAAGGTGCTTCGGTCGATCAACGAGTCCATGGAGAACCTGACGCCGTGGCATTGCGAGTATCGCATCCAGCGCCCCGACGGCCGGGTCATCTGGCTCGCCGGGCAGTCGATTCCCGAGCGCGAGGCGGATGGTGGCACGATATGGCATGGCTTCCTGCATGACGTGACCGATCGCAAGCGTGACGAGCGCCTCAAGGGTGAGTTCATCTCCACCGTCAGCCATGAGCTGCGCACGCCGCTGACCTCTATTTCCGGCGCGCTGGGACTGATTCAGGGCGGGGCCCTGGGCACGCCGCCGGATGCCATGCGTGGCATGCTGACGACCGCACACACCAACTCCCAGCGCCTGATCCTGCTGATCAACGATCTGCTCGACATGGAGAAACTGGTCGCCGGCAAGATGACGTTCCAGCTGCAGGAGCAGCCGCTGATGCCGCTGGTCGACCAGGCGATCGAGTCCAACCAGGCATACGCCGACCAGTTCCAGACCCGCTACGTGGTGACCGACCGCATGGATCGCGCGAGCGTCAACGTCGACCCGATGCGCCTGCAGCAGGTGATGAGCAATTTGCTCTCCAATGCGGCCAAGTTCTCCCCGCCGCACACGCAGGTCGAGGTTCGTGTCGAGCCGATCGGCGACCGGGCGAGGGTCAGCGTCATCGATCACGGCCCTGGCATTCCCGTCGAGTTTCACGATCGTATCTTCCAGAAGTTCTCCCAGGCCGACGCTTCCACCACGCGCAAGCAGGGCGGTACCGGCCTGGGCCTCGCCATCACGCGTGAGCTCGTCGAGCGGATGCGGGGGTCGATCAACTTCTTCTCGGAAGCCGGGCAGGGCGCCTGTTTCTTCTTCGAGCTGCCCTGCAGGGAGATGATCCAGCAACCCGAATCCGACGCGACAGCGGAAGATCCGCAGGCGCGCGATGAGGCGAAGGAAGTCGATACCCTCGGATCGCGGCTGCTGATCGTCGAGGACGACCCGGATACCGCCGTGCTGCTGGCCACGCTGGTCAGGCACTGGGGCTATCAGGCAGAAACCGCCCACACCATCGGCGAGGCCCTGAAATGGCTCGAGCGCCGCAGTTTCGATGCCATCACCCTCGACCTGCTGCTGCCGGACGGCAATGGCCTGACGCTGCTGCGGCAGCTGCGCGAGCAGCCCCGCACCCGCGAGTTGCCGGTGTTGATCGTGTCGGCGGCCGCGGAAGAGGGGCAGCTCGAGATCGGCGGCCGCCTGGATGCCGTGGACTGGCTGGCCAAGCCGCTCGACGAGAGACGGCTGGCCGGTGCGCTGCACAGTTCGCTGAGCCTGAGACCCCAGCGCGAGCGCATCCTGCATGTCGAGAGCGATGGCGAGTTGACCCATCGGGTGGCGCAACAGCTCGCCCCCAGCATGACCCTGGACGTGGCGCGTTCGCTGCAGGAGGCGCGCTACCTGCTGGACAGCCACGACTATGGCCTGATATCGCTGGATCTCACCGGGCCGCAATCCCCCGGCTGGGAGATCATCCCGATCCTGAGTCAATTGGCACGTCAGCCGGCCGTCATCATCCTGTCCGAGGAGGCGCTGGCCCCGACCCTGCTGGGGCGCATGGAAACGGCGATCGCCAGGCCCGGTCTCTCCGCCGAGGCGCTCATGGAAGCCTTCGGTCGCCAGCTCCAGGGCGCTGCGACCTCATCGGACGATCACAACGAGGAAACCCGCTGAGATGAAACCTCTTCAACGGATTCTGCATGTCGAGGACGATATCTCGATTCAGGAGGTGGCCAAGGTTGCGCTCGAGATCGTCGGCGGCTTCGAAGTCCGGAGTTGCGACGACGGTCAGTCGGCGATCTCACGCGCCGACGAGTGGCAGCCGGACCTGATTCTGCTCGATGTCATGATGCCGGGTATCGATGGCCCCACGACCTTGACCCGGTTGCGGGAGCAGGCATCCACGCGGGCGATCCCGGTGGTCTTCATGACGGCCAAGGTCCAGCCCAGCGAGATCGAGCACTATCGCGCCATTGGCGCCCTGGACGTGGTCATCAAGCCGTTCGACCCCATGACACTGTCGACACAGTTGCGGGAGATCTGGGAGCGGTCCCATGCAGGATAGCGACATACAGGCGCGGCTGTCGGCGCTCAAGGCGCAATACAGCCAGCGTCTCGGCGATGATCTGCAGACCCTCACTGCCCAGGCACGCGAGTTGAGCGCGCGCCAGAGCGTGCTCGATCCGGCGATGCTGGAGAAGTTGAGACAGGGGCTGCACCGGATCGCCGGCTCCGCGGGCACGTTCGGTTACGCCGAGTTGAGCCGGGATACGCGCGAAATGGAGATGTGGCTTCAGACCGCGATCGAGAGCGCGGTCTCGCCGACGCCGCCGATGCTCTCGGCGCTGCATGACCGCCTCCAGAGCAGTCATCGTCTGCTCGATAGCATCGCCACCGCCGGCGTGTCCGAACCGCAAGCCGCCTACGACCTCGTCAGCGGCGACCGTCCCATACGGATCGCGGTCATGGCGGATGGCGACACCGACTCCCTGATGCGTTCACTGACCGGATTCGGCTACGCGTGTCGCGAGCTCTCGTCCGGCGAGACGTGGCACGAGTGGCAGCCGGACGTCGTCATCGTCGATACGGCCAGGGCCGAAAGCGCCACCTGGCGCGATCGAATTGCCGGCATACCGCAGGCGGCGTTGATACTGCTGAGTGACGACAGCGGGTTCGATGCCCGTCTGCAGGCGGTTCGCGACGGCGCTCACGGCTTCTTCGCCCATCCCGTCGACGTGCCGTCCCTGGAGCGCCATCTCCGCCAACTGGTCAGCCTGCCTCAGCAGGACCCCTACCGGGTGCTGATCGTCGACGACGACGTCGAACTCGCCGAGCATTTTCGTCTGACGCTGAAAGCGGCCGGTATCGAGTCCCGGGTCATCGACGATCCCCGCGAGGTGCTGCGGGGCTTGCGGGACTTCGTGCCCGACCTGGTGCTGATCGACATCAACATGCCGGGGTGTTCCGGACCGGAACTGGCGCGCCTCATTCGCTTCGACGATGACTGGCTGCGAATTCCGCTGGTCTACCTGTCGGCGGAATCCGACGTTAACCGCCAGGCGCAGGCGCTGGCCCAGGCCGGCGACGATTTTCTAGTCAAGCCGATCGACGACGTGGCGCTGGTGGCTGCCGTCACGGCGCGGGCCCAGCGCTCCCGGCAGCTCAGTCTGGCGCTGGCCCGCGATGGCCTGACCGGCCTGATCAAGCACCCGGCGATCAAGGAGCTGATCGAGATCGAGCAGGCGCGCTCGGAGCGCACCGGATCGGAGGCCTGCGTGGTGATGATCGACATCGATCGCTTCAAGTCGATCAACGATACCCATGGCCACGGTACCGGCGACTATGTCATTCGCCTGCTCGCCAACCTGCTTCGCCAGCGCCTCCGCCGGGTCGATCACGTCGGCCGCTACGGCGGCGAGGAGTTCGTGGCGGTGCTGCCCTCCTGCTCGCTGGAACACGCCCGCGAGGCGATCGAGCGCATTCGGGTCAGCTTCTCGCAGCTCGAGTGCGTGGCAGCGAAGGGGACTTTCCAGGTCACGTTCAGCGCGGGGGTGGCGAGCACGCTCGACTGGCAGGATGCCGAGGCGCTGCTCGAGGCCGCCGATCGCGCGATGTACGAGGCCAAGCAGGGAGGAAGGAATCGGACCCGGGTCGCCACTTCCCGGTAACGAACGGTGGTCCCGCGAGCGAGGTTCGGCGCTGGCGTCGCCTTGCCTCGCGCGGTGGATCAGCGGCGGTTCTTTCTCGCCTCGCGGGTTCGGCTCAGCTGGCGCTCGCGCGCCTTTTCCCGGTCGCTGGCGCCGGCCTGGTTGTCGTAGGGGTTGTTGCCCGAACGGAATTCGAATCGAATCGGCGTGCCTCGCACCTTCAGTACCTTGCGGAAGGTGTTGGTGAGATAGCGCCTGTAGGCCTCCGGCAACGACGAGGTTTGGTTACCGTGGACGACGATGATCGGCGGGTTGCTGCCGCCCTGGTGGGCCATGCGCAGCTTGATCCGGCGTCCATTGATCATCGGCGGTTGGTGCTCGCTGACCGCATCCTGCAGGATCGAGGTCAGCCGGTTGGTCGACCAGTGGCTGTTGGCGCTGTCGAATGCCTTGTCCACCGACTTGTAGAGGTCGCCGACGCCGGTACCGTGCAAGGCCGAGATGAAGTGCAGCTCGGCGTAGTCGGCAAATCCGAGCCGACGCTTGATGTCCGAGCGCATCTTCTCCCGCGCTTCCCCTTCCAGGCCATCCCACTTGTTGACTGCCAGCACCAGCGCGCGTCCGCTGCTGAGCACGTAGTCGAGCAGGTGCATGTCCTGCTCCACCAGGCCGGTGCGGGCGTCCAGCACCATGATCGCGACGTGGCACTCCTTGATCGCTTCCAGGGTCTTGATGATCGAGAACTTTTCGGCGATCAGGCTGACGTTCTTGCGCCGCCGCACACCCGCGGTATCGACCAGCACATAGGGCTTGCCACGCCGCTCGAAGGGCACTTCGATGGCGTCGCGGGTGGTCCCGGCCTCGTCGAACACCACTACGCGCTCTTCGCCCAGCATGCGGTTGACCAGCGTCGACTTGCCGACGTTGGGCCGGCCGATGACGCCGATGTGGATGCCGGGGTGATGGCCAGCCGGGCCAGCGTTCGGATCGCGCTCGGGGAAGGGTTCCAGCACCTCGTCGATCAGCGTGGTGACGTTGCGACCGTGGGAGGCGGCGATCGGGCGCGGATCACCCAGGCCGAGTGCCCAGAAGTCGGCCATCGCGGTGTGCTCCTCGAGGCCGTCGGTCTTGTTCACCACCAGCCAGGTCTTCTTCTGGTTTACGCGCAGGTGGTTGGCGATCGCCTGGTCGGCTGGCATTAGCCCGGCGCGTCCGTCGACCATGAACAGCACGATGTCGGCCTCGTCGATGGCGGTCAGCGACTGCTCCGCCATGGCCGCATCGATACCCTGCTCGTCGCCGCTGATGCCGCCGGTGTCGATCACGGTGTAGGTCTTGTCGCCGAGCTGGCCGCTACCGTATTTGCGGTCACGGGTCAGACCGGGGAAATCGGCCACCAGCGCGTCGCGAGTGCGTGTCAGGCGATTGAAAAGCGTCGACTTGCCGACGTTGGGTCGGCCAACCAGGGCGATAACGGGGTTCATGGCGATTCGCAAAAAAGGCGGTGACAAGGTGGACGGCCGGTGGGAGGGGCGGTGAGGGAGCCCGATACGACCGCTTGATAGCCGGGCATTCTAGCATGCGAAAAGCGTGAAGTCCGAACCCGGTCGCTTTCGTTCCTTCCAACGAACTCGGCCCCGCCAGAGCGGGGCCGAAGCGCTGACGCCGGTGCCGATCAGTTCTGGTCGGAGAGCGTCTTCAGGTCGTAGGCGACCAGGGTGCCATCGTTGCCCAGCGCATAGAGACGGCGATCGCCGGTGAGCAGGGGCAGTGTCAGGCCGTCGCCACCGACATGCACGCGCCCATTCATCTCGCCGGTGGCGGCATCGATGAGGTGGATGTAGCCCTGGTAGTCGCCCACCGCGATGTTGCCGTCGACGAACGACGGCGCGGTCAGCGAGCGGCCTTCGAGGGTGTCGGAATCCCACATCACCCGGCCGGTGTCGGCGTCGATCGCGATCACGTGGCTGGCCGCGTTGACCGTGAACAGATAGTTGCCGACGAGCAGCGGCGTCAGGTAGCTGGACTCCTCGTGTTCCCACAGCACCTTGCCGGAGGTGGCTTCCAGCGCCAGCAGGCGGCCGTTGTAGCTGGTCACGAACAGACGCCCGTCCTGGGTCAGTACCGGCTGGCCGTCGAGATCGACGAGCTGGTCGACCTCGGTACGGCCCTTCGGCACGGCGACGCGCATGTCCCACAGCGGCTGACCGCTGCGATTGTCCAGCGTCACCAGGCGACCGTTGGCGAAGCCGGCGAAGGAGACCGGCTCGATGACGCGGGGAGCGCCGGTGCCGCGCAGCGTCAGTGCCGGCTGCGAGCTGGAGTAGACCCACCGCTCGTCGCCATCCAGCCGGTTGAGCGCGGTGACGGCGCCGTCGACGCTCTGTACCACCACCAGCTCGCTGTTGACCTGGGGAGCGGCCAGCACCTCGCTGGAGACCCGCGATTTCCAGTCGACGCTGCCGTCCTTGCGATCCACGGCCAGCACCTCGCCGTTGCGCGTGCCGATGTAGAGATGGCCACCGTCGGCGCCGATGCCGCTGGAGATGGGCGTCCCCAACTCGACCTCCCACTGGGTGTCGCCGCTTTCGGTATCGATCGCACGCAGATCGCCGGTTTCGTCGACGGCATAGAGGGTCCCGTCGGCGACGATCGGCGTGAGCGGATAGCGGGCGCTGCCCAGCCCTTCGCCGATACCCTGGTCCCAGCGCTCTTCGAGGCTGACCTTGGGGGTGAAGTCCTGGAGCTCCTTGGGGGGGTACTGCGGTTCGACGCTACCGGCACAACCGGCCAGCAGTGTGGCGGTCAGTCCCAGGGGCAGAAGTAGGTGAGTCAGTTTCATCAGGTGGCGTCCTCCGCACCGAGATCGTCTAGCTTGAGCTGCAGGCCGTAGATCGTCTGGTCAGCATCCTGGGCCAGACTTTGCGCCTGTCGATAGGCCTTGCGCGCATCGTCCGGGCGTTCCAGCGCGACGAAGGCGTCGCCGAGGACGTTCTGGCGCTGCGCCTCGAGCGCACCTGGCACGGCTTCCTCGAGTGTCTTCAGCGCCGCGTCCGGATCGTCGCTGGCGATCTGAAGACGCGCCAGGTCGATGCGTGCCAGGCCCTTCATGTAGGGGCGATCGCTGCCGTCGGCGACATCGTTGAGCGCCTGGCGAGCGCGGTCCGTGTCGTCGGCGCCGATGGCGATCTTGGCTTCCAGCAGGCCGGCCAGGTCGGCGTAGAGCGTACTGCCATGATCGCTCTGCAAGCCATCCGCCAGGCTGAAAGCCTGCGTGCGGGCGTTGTCGTCGAGCGTGTCGCTGCTGGCGATGGCGATCAGCTGCTGGTAGGCATTGGACGCCTCGGCGGACTGGCCTGCCTCGTAGCGCTGCCAGGCATGCCAGCCGAAGACGCCGGCGGCGGCGACGGCGATACCCACCAGCAGCGCGCTGCCGTTCGACTTCCACCACTGTTTGATCGCGTCCAGTTGCTCTTCTTCGGTCCTAAGCTCCGCCACGGGCGGTCTCCTTCTGCGTTCGTCGGCAGTCATGCGGCTGCCGGTACCCGTTCAGGCTTCAGGGGAACTGGCGGTCCAGCCAGGCAATGGCGTCGTCCAGTTCGAGTGTCTGCTGCTCGCCATCCTCGCGCAGCGGCTTGATCGTCAGGCAGCCCTTTTCGATCTCGTCCTCGCCGAGGATCAGCGCGACCCGGGCGCCGCTGCGATCGGCCCGGCGAATCTGGCTCTTGAAGCTGCCGCCGCCGCAGTGTACCTGAAGTCGCAGCGCTGGCAGAGCATCGCGCAGGCGCTCGCCGAGCCCTATCGCGTTGCGCTCCGCCGAATCGCCCATCGCCAGCAGATAGGCGTCGGCGCCGCCGTGAGCTTCCGCGGGGATCAGGTCGAGGGTATCGAGCAGCAGCATGAGGCGCTCGAGGCCGATGGCGAAACCGACCCCCGGCGTCGGTTTGCCGCCCAACTGCTCGACCAGGCCGTCGTAGCGCCCTCCACCGCAGACGGTGCCCTGGCTGCCGAGGGCGGTGGTGGTCCACTCGAACACGGTGCGCGAGTAGTAGTCGAGCCCACGGACCAGCCGGGGGTTGATGCGATAGCCGACACCGGCGGCATCGAGCGTCGATTTCAACTGCTCGAAATGCTGGCGGGAGGCGTCGTCGAGGTGGTCCAGCAACTGCGGCGCCCCGGCCAGCATCTCGGCCATGGCGGGGTTCTTGGAGTCCAGGATCCGCAACGGATTGGTCGTCAGCCGGCGCTGGGAATCCTCGTCGAGCACCTCGCGATGGGACTCGAAATAGGCGACCAGGGAGTCGCGATAGGCGGCGCGCGCCTCCGGCGTACCCAGTGAATTGAGTTCGAGGGTGACGTGTTCGGCCATGCCGAGCTGGCGCCAGAGACGAGCGGAGAGCAGGATGATCTCGGCGTCGATATCGGGGCCGGCCATGCCGTAGGCCTCGATGCCGATCTGGTGGAACTGGCGGTAGCGGCCCTTCTGCGGACGCTCGTAGCGGAACATCGGCCCCATGTACCAAAGCCGCTGCGTCTGGTTGTGCAGCAGGCCATGTTCCATCGCCGCTCGCACGACGGCAGCGGTGTTTTCCGGGCGCAGCGTCAGGCTTTCGCCATTGCGGTCGTCGAAGGTGTACATCTCCTTTTCGACCACGTCGGTCGCCTCGCCGATGGAGCGGGCGAAGAGGGCGGTCTGTTCGACGATCGGGGTGCGGATCTCGCGGTAATCGTAGCGGTCCACCAGTGAGCGCAGCTGCCGCTCGAGATACTGCCACGCGGGCGACCGATCCGGCAGCAGATCGTTCATGCCACGAATGGCCTGTAGTTTGTTGCTCAACTGACACTCCTGCCTAAACTTTTGACGAAAACTGTCTGCGCTTGCCCATACGGCGTTGAATACCGGCTCGTACGCGAGTCCGATCGAAATGCTCATTTACCCCTTTTGTAAACTCCGCTCTCTCGCCGATATTCGCCTTGTCTGGCCTTTGCTCGCCGAGTTTCGTTTAAAAAGTTGATAGCAAAACGCCGCAGGCACCCGCCTGGGCGTTCGTCGGTTACTCTCTGATGGTGAGCCGCGGGGCGTCAAGCCTCACGGTCACGCATGCGAGCTCGTGCGCGCTGGATTCACGCCTCGCGGGCGATCAGGTCGCCTGCGCGGCTCTCTTTCTCTTTCGCCTTCTCGCGGATCAGCGCTTCGAGGTCGTCGACGAGATGATCGTTGCGCAGCTTGCTCGCCGGCTTGCCGTCGATGTAGACCAGGTTGGCCGGGCTGCCGCCGGTGAGACCGATGTCGGTCTCCTTGGCTTCGCCGGGGCCGTTGACCACGCAGCCGATGACCGAGACGTTCAGCGGCGTCATGATGTCCTCGAGGCGCTCCTCGAGGGCGTTCATGGTCGCAATGACATCGAAGTTCTGGCGCGAGCAGCTGGGGCAGGCGATGAAGTTGATGCCCTTGGCGCGCAGCTTGAGGCTCTTCAGCATATCGAAGCCGACCTTGATCTCCTCCACCGGATCGGCGGCCAGGGAGACGCGGATGGTATCGCCGATACCATCCATCAGCAGCATGCCGAGGCCGATGGAGGACTTCACCGTGCCGGAGCGCAGGCCGCCGGCTTCGGTGATGCCCAGATGCAGCGGCTGCTCGATCTGCTTGGCCAGCAGCCGGTAGGCGGCCACCGCCATGAACACGTCGCTGGCCTTGACGCTGACCTTGAAGTCGGGGAAGTCGAGCCGGTCGAGATGGTCGATGTGGCGCATGGCCGACTCGACCAGCGCCTCCGGGGTCGGCTCGCCATACTTCTTCTGCAGATCCTTCTCCAGCGAACCGGCATTGACGCCGATACGGATCGGGATGCCGTGATGGCGCGCCGCGTCGACCCCCGCCCGCACACGATCCTCGCGGCCGCTGTTGCCGGGGTTGATGCGCAGGCAGTCGACCCCGAGCTCGGCCACCCGCAGGGCGATCTTGTAATCGAAATGGATATCCGCCACCAGCGGGACGCTGACCTGGCGCTTGATCTTGCCGAAGGCTTCGGCGGCGTCCATGTCCGGTACCGAGACGCGCACGATGTCGGCGCCGGCCTGCTGAAGGCGCTGGATCTGGGCGACGGTGGCGGCGACGTCGTTGGTGTCGGTATTGGTCATGCTCTGGACGGCAATCGGCGCGCCGCCACCGACGGGGACATCACCGACATGGATCTGTCGGGAGGTTCGGCGGGTGATCGGAGATGGCATATTCATGGCGCTTCTCAGTCTCCCAGGGTAAAGCGGGCGACGTTGTTGCCGCCCGTGTATTGGCTCAGATCGACCGATTCACCGCGGTACCGGAGCCTCACGCCGCTGGCGTTGCCGATGGTCAGCCGGAAGGGGGGATCGCCTTCCGCGCTCGCCTGACTGCCGGCGGACTGCAGACCACTGAAAATCCGGTCGTCGTTGGCATCGTAGATCTCTGTCCATGACTCTTCGTTGAAAGTCAGGGAGAGCGTATCGTCGCTGGCCGCGGCTGGCGTCGCCTCATCATCGGACGGCGCCGTGGAAGCCGTGGATGACGCGACCACATCGTTGGCCGTCGAGCCTAGCTGCTGGGCCTGGCGTTCGTCACCGCTCGGCGTCGTCGTCTCCGCCGACGCGGAAACGCCGGTGTCATTGCCGGCACCGCTATTCATGGACCCGGCGCCGTCCGTCGAGGCGTCAGCCCCGGCCGACGGCGTGTTCTGCTGTGTGGGCAGCGGCGGCAGTTGCGTATCGGTGTTGGGCGTCATCGCCGAGCTTTCCGTATCCGGCGCTTGCGCGGAAGCGCCGGCGCCATCGTCGTTCAGACGGTCGACGGCGATCGGGCTGTCATCGCTCCCGCCTCCGAAGATCTCGTTGCCCTCACGGCTCTGCCACCACAGCAACGTCAGCGAAATCAGGCCGACGATGACCAGTAGCGTGAACAGGCGAAAGATCCAGGCGCCGACCCGGGAGGGCGGGCGCGCGGTGTGTACCGGAGCCAGTTTTCGTTCCATGTCGCCGCGACCGTGCTTGGCGTCGTAGGCCCCGACGACCCGGGTCTCGTCGATACCCAGCAAGCGCGCATAGGCCCGCACGTAACCCCGCCGATAGGCGGCGATGGGGACCTGGTCGAAGCGGTCCTCCTCGAGGCCCGTGACCACGATCGGCCGCAGATTCAGCTGCAGCGCGACGTCTTCGAGACTGAGTCCCTGACGCTCGCGCTCGCTTCGGAGCATGTCGCCCGCCGTTTCGGAAGAGGGGCCGGGCGCGTCGTGTTGCTTGGTCGATGGTTCGTTCATTTCGCTCATTGGCGAAAATCCTTCTGATCTCTTCCCGAGTCAGGACTCGAGTACGGGGTCTGTTGGCCTCAGGCGCCGCCCAACTGCTGACGGTAAAAGGCGGCACGCGCCGAGTCCCTCTGGGCGCTGGCGATCTCGCTTGCCAGGCGCAGGCTCTCGGCGTTGGTGCCGGCCACGGTGAAATAACGCTGCAAGCGTTCCCAGGCGCGTTCGTTGTTACCCTGCGTATGATCGATGCGAGCCAGGGCCAGCAGGCTGCGGGCGTCCCGCGCGTCGATATCGAGCGCGCGCTCGTAAGACCGGCGAGCTGCAGTCGCATCGCCGCTGGCCATCTCGCATTGGCCCAGATTCGCAAAAAGCTGGGCCCGATTGGTATAGGTGATATCTTCACTGGCGACGCTCAACTGCTCGCACGCCTTGGCGTACTCGCCGCGCTGATACAGCAGTGCCGCGTAGTTGTTGCGTATGCGCGTGGCCTTGGGTTCGGCGTTCAGCGCTTGCTGGAAGAACCGGTCCGCCAGGTCGAGATCGTTCTGGCGCTGATAGAGCAGCGCCAGTCCCTCGAGCGCACCGCTGTCCCGGGCGTCCAGGCTCAGCGCGTGCTCGAGGGCCTGCTGCGCACGGGGCAGGTTGCCTTCGGCGAGATAGGCCTTGCCGAGTCGCGTGTAGGCTGCCGCCGCATCCTCGGGGCTGTCCTGCTTCGGTCCGTTGGACGAGACCGCCGTGGCGCAGCCGCCCAATAGACACACCAAGCCCATCGCGATACATAGCGGCCGTATCGAAAATGGACGAGGTTGGCGAGTCATTCACGGCTCTCCCAGGTTACGGGATGGCGACGAACCGAAGGTCGAATCCCGAGCAACTGATAACAAAGCGGTTTTGGGGCCCCCATCAAAGCGCCGGACCGGAGCGAAGTCAAGGTGACGCCCGTTTGGCCCGAGGCCAATCGGCGTGCGCTCCACCGCCTCCGGCGAACGCGCCAATTCAGTCGGCGTCCAGTTGGATCGACTGGATATAGCGCTCGTGCCGTTTGGTGCGATCCTTGACCTTGCCCACCAGTTGCCCGCAGGCCGCATCGATGTCGTCGCCCCGGGTCGTACGCACCATCGCGGTGTGTCCGAGCTCGTAGAGCCAGCTCTGGAAGCGCATGACCTGATTGCGCGACGGCTTCTCGTATCCCGAATGGGGAAACGGATTGAAGGGGATCAGGTTGATCTTGCACGGCAGCTCGTCGAGCAGTGCGACGAGTTCCTGGGCATGCACCTGCTGGTCGTTGACGTCCTTGATCAGGGTGTACTCGATGGTGATGTGACGCGCATCGCCGCACTTGGCGAGGTAGCGCTGGCACGAATCGAGCAGCTTGCGAATATTGTACTTGCGATTGAGCGGCACCAGTTCGTTGCGCAATTCGTCGTTGGCGGCGTGCAACGAGATGGCCAGGCTCACGTCGATATCGTCGCCCAGCTTGTCAATCATCGGTACGACGCCGGAGGTGGATAGCGTCACCCGGCGCTTTGACAGACCGTAGGCGTTGTCGTCGAGCATCAGCTTCATCGACGGCACCACGTTGTCGTAATTGAGCAGAGGCTCGCCCATGCCCATCATCACCACGTTGGTGATGGCGCGGCGTCCGTCCGGTGCGCTCATGCGACCGCCGGCCCGCTGCTGCGCGACCCAGACCTGGCCGATGATCTCGGCGCTGGTCAGGTTGCGCTGGAACCCCTGCTTGCCGGTGGAGCAGAAGCTGCAGTCCAGCGAGCAGCCCACCTGCGACGACACGCAGAGCGTGCGACGCGTGCCGCTGTCGGCCGGAATCAGCACGGTTTCGACGTAGCTGCCATCCTCGACCTCGAGCACCCACTTGCGGGTGCCGTCGCTGGAGGTCCCTTCGTAGACCACGCTCGGGCCACGGATCTCGGCGTGTTCTGCCAGTCGGGCACGCAGCGGCTTGGAGAGATTGGTCATCGACTCGAAGTCGTCGCAACCTTCCTGGTGGATCCACTTCATGACCTGGGCAGCGCGAAATTTCTTCTCGCCCAGAGAGACGAAAAACGCCTCCATCTGCTCGCGAGAGAGCCCCAGTAGATTGGTGCGCGGGGTAGCGGTAGCAGCGCTCATAGCAACGGCATCGGCTCGAGAGTGGCGGGGGGTCCGAAGACGGGGAGGACCGACCGGCGCAAGAGGCCGGTCGGTCGACGAATCAGCTGCGCGAGCAGAGTTCGTCGTCCTTGAAGAAGTAGTCGATTTCGCGGGCGGCGGATTCCGGCGCGTCGGAACCGTGCGCGGCGTTGGCATCGATGGACGACGCGAAATCGGCGCGAATGGTGCCCGGGGCGGCTTCCTTCGGGTTGGTGGCGCCCATCAGCTCGCGGTTCTTGGCAATCGCGCCTTCGCCTTCGAGGACCTGGACCATCACCGGGCCGGAGGTCATGAAGCTGACCAGGTCGGCGAAGAAGCCACGCTCCTTGTGCTCGGCGTAGAAGCCTTCGGCCTGCTCCTTGGAGAGGTGCAGCATCTTGGCGCCAACGATCTGCAGGCCCGCTTTCTCGAACCGGCTGTAGATGTCGCCGATCACGTTCTTGGCAACGGCATCGGGCTTGATGATGGAGAGCGTACGCTCGGTGGCCATGACTTCGGTCTCCTGGCTGTGGTGAATCACTCGCGATCGTCGCGAACGAAAAAGTGATGAAGATGCGAGACGACGCGCCCCTGACCGATCGCATCGTCAGGTGGCGCGCCGTCCGAAATCGTCGCTGGCCGGGGTGGCGGGCACTTGCGAGGTGCCGACACGCCAGCCGAAAAATCGCGCCATTGTAGCG
Source organism: Salinicola sp. (assembly GCF_982684285.1). NCBI lineage: Bacteria > Pseudomonadati > Pseudomonadota > Gammaproteobacteria > Oceanospirillales > Halomonadaceae > Salinicola > Salinicola sp. The sequence goes on from NZ_CEXLVS010000035.1 coordinate 14,432, forward strand.
CAACCCCGCGACCGACGCACCCCGGGCGTCACCGCGCCGGGGCCGGGACGGCATGGATGCGGAGGTGGTTCAGACGTTGAAACTCTCGCCACAGCCACACTCGTCGGTCACGTTGGGATTGTTGAAGCGGAAGAAGCGGTTGAGCCCTTCGCTGACATAGTCCACCTCGGTGCCGTCGAGGATCGCCAGCGCGTCCTTGTCCACCAGCACCTTGACGCCGCGTTCCTCGAACGCGATATCGCCGTCGCGCAGGTCGTCGGCGATGTCGAGCACGTAGCTGTAACCGGAGCAGCCGCTCGGCTTGACCGCCACGCGTAGCCCCAGGCCGCTGCCTCGCTCCTCCAGGACATGACGAATCTGGGTGGCGGCGGATTCACTGATGGTGATGTTCTGCATGATATTTCTCCTTGCCGGAAGGGAGCGGCGCTGGCGCCGTTCCCCTAGCGATGACTGAGGGCGGCGGATTTCGACGGCTGACGCAAGCCGTTCAGGGCGCGGCTTATGTCGGCCACGGCCGCGTCGATCTCTTCGATGGAGGTGAACCGGCCAAAGCTGAAGCGGATCGAAGCCAGTGCCTGGGAGTGCGGCACGCCGATCCCCTTGAGCACGTAGGAGGGCTCCACGCTGGCCGAGTTGCACGCCGACCCGGTGGATACGGCGAGTCCGCGCAGCGCCATCAGCAGCGATTCGCCATCCACGCCGTCGAAGGCGAGATTGACGATGTTGGGCACGGACCGGTCCTGCGGCGAGTGGTTGTGGATGCCGCCGCAGTCGGCCAGCCCGTCGAGGAACCGCTGGCGCAGTGCACGGACGTGTTCGCCGTCGGCATCGCCCTCGTCGCGTGCCAGCGCGCACGCCTCGCCCATGCCCACGATCTGGTGGGTGGGCAGGGTGCCGGAACGCATGCCCCGTTCGTGACCGCCACCGTGGATCAGCGCCTCGATGCGCAGTTCCGGGTCGCGGCGAACGTAGAGGGCACCGATGCCCTTGGGACCGTAGACCTTGTGTGCCGATAGCGACATCAGGTCGATACCCATCGCGCCGACATCCAGCGCCAACCGGCCGGTGGCCTGAGCGGCGTCGACGTGAAAGCGTGCGCCGAACTCGTGGGCGACGGCCGCCAGGCCGGTGAGGTCGTTGACGCTGCCCAGTTCGTTGTTGACCGCCATCAGCGAGACCAGGACGGTGTCCTGGCGCATCGCCTCGCGCAACTGCTGTGGCGTGATCAGGCCATCGTGTCCCGGTGTCAGCCAGGTGACCTCGAAGCCTTCCGCTTCCAGTGCGATCGCGGTATCCACGATCGCCTTGTGTTCGATGATCGAGGTGACCAGATGGCGACCGCGGCCGCGGTTGGCACGCATGAAGCCGGTCAGCGCCAGGTTGTCGGCCTCGGTGGCACCGGAGGTCCAGACGATCTCGCGCGGATCCGCGCCGATCAGGTCGGCGACCTGGCGGCGGGCGTTCTCCACCGCCTGTTCGGCCAGCCATCCGGGCATGTGGCTGCGCGACGCCGGGTTGGCGTAGACCCCGTCCAGCGTCAGATGACGCATCATCTGCTCGGCCACCCGCGGATCGGTGGGGGTGGTGGCGGCGTAATCGAGATAAATCGGAGCGCTCATGGCACGGAAGATCTCTGGCAGTCGGTCGAAATGGCGTCGGACGCGTTATGCTGAAGTGTAGTCGCTGGACGACCCGGCTAGCGCGTCGACACCGCAATCGTGGCACCGTGGTCGGCGAAGGCGTCGGGTTCGGGGCGGGCGGTACCGCGAGCCTGTTCCCGGCGCACCAGTTCCTGCAGGCTGATATCGCTCAGGAAGCGCTGAATCTCGTCCGACAGATCGCACCACAGGTGATGGGTGATGCACTTGCTGCCCCGATGGCAGTCCGCCTGCCCCTGGCAGCGGGTGGCATCGACCGATTCGTTGACCGCATCGATCACGCCCGCCACGGAGATGTCCGCCGGCGCACGACCCAACAGGTAACCGCCGCCCGGCCCGCGCACGCTGCTGACGAGTTGGGCCCGCCGCAGTCGCGCGAACAGCTGCTCCAGGTAGGAGAGCGAGATGTCCTGGCGCTTGGAGATGTCCGCCAGGCACACCGGCCCCTGATCGGCATTGAGGGCCAGATCGAGCATCGCGGTCACGGCGTAACGCCCTTTGGTGGTCAAACGCATCGGCGGGTATCGGCTGTCGCTGCATCGGTGCCGGCATTATGGAAAAACCCAGTAAGACGGTCAACCATTCGGCTGAAGGCGGCCGGAAAACGCGCGGCGTGCTCCGGCGATGTCAGGGTCTTTCGCGCAGGCGCTTGTCGATCGTGCCGAGAATGCCGCGCAGGATGTTCATCTCCATCGAATCGAGATGGGCGCGCAGGAACAGCCGGCGCAGACGTGCCATCAACTGGCGGGGATTGTCCGGGTCGTGGAAATCGATCGCCGTCAGCGTGCTCTCGAGATGGACGAAGAAGCGCTCGAGATCGGCATGGGTCGCCGGCGGGTTGTCCCACTCGACGCCGAAGGGCTGATCCATCTCGCCGGTCGTGGTGTTCACCGCAGGCGTGGCGGTCTCGTCCATGGCCAGAAACGCCTGGCGGCACTCGTAGGCGAGCACCTGCACGGCGGCGGCCAGGTTGAGCGAACTGAAGTCCGGATTGGTCGGGATGTGCACGTGCTGATGGCAGCGCTGCAGCTCGGCGTTGGTCAGGCCGGTATCCTCGCGACCGAACACCAGTGCGACTCGGGCGCCATCGGAGGCCAGCGCTTGCGGCAGGCCTTCCGCCAAGGCGCGCGGGCTGACCATCGGCCACGGCAGATGGCGCGATCGCGCGCTGGCACCGACCACCAGCGTGCAGTCGGCGACGGCTGTTTCGAGTGCGTCGAATTGCCGCGCGGCATCGACCAGGGTGTTGGCGCCGGAGGCGCGCGAGTATGCCTCCTGGTCCCTGGGGTCGCAGCGCGGGGTGACCAGGGCGAGATCTTCGAGGCCCATGTTGCGCATGGCGCGCGCGGCGGCACCGATATTGCCGGGGTGGCTGGTACCGATGAGGACGATACGAATTCGGTCGAGCATGTCGAGCATAGAGAAGGCGGACATCAGGCAGTGTGGAAACCGGGAAAACCCGCAGTCTAACATGACTGGAGAGGGGCGCTTCTGCTAGACTGCGCGGCGTTCTTTAACAGCTTCCGACACCCCAAGGCCAGATCCATGCATCCGATGGTTCAATATGCGCTGCGTGCCGCTCGCAGCGCCGCTGAGCAATTCGTTCGTATCCGTGACCGTCTCGAGGTCAATCATGACGAGCACGCGACCGCCAGTCTGCTCGAGGATACGGCGCGCAACGCCGAGACGCTGATCGTGCATCAGCTCACCCGCGGTTATCCGCAGCACGGTATCTCCGGGCGCTATACCCCTTATCGCGAGGGCAAGGGCACCGACAAGGAGACCGTGTGGCACATCGAGCCGATCCACGGCGAGTCCAACCTCGGTGTGGCGAGCCGGCAGTTCGCGATTTCGATGGTGTGCCTGGTCAAGGGGCGTCCGGAACACGCGGTGATCGTGTCGCCGTTCAGCGATGACGAGTTCCTGATCAGTCGCGGCCGCGGAGCCCAGGGCAACGGCAAACGCCTGCGCGCGTCCAAGACGGTCGGCATCAACGGCGCCAGGGTCGCGCTGGCCTGGCCGACCCAGGAAGCCCGCTCGCGCTGGCTGCCTCAGTATCTCGGCGTGGTCGAACGACTCGGGCCGCAGATCGATACCCTGACCGGTTCCGGCTGTGCGCTCCTCGACATGATCGAATTCGCCTCCGGCCGCGCCGACGCGGTGTTCGTGTTCGGGCTGGAAGAGCAGGATCGCTTGGTCGGTTCGCTGATGCTGAAGGAGGCCGGCGCCTTGACCGGTGCCCTCGACGGTTCGCCCAGCATCGAAGATGGCGGCTGCCTGATGGCCGCCGGCCCGCGTCTCTACAAGGCGCTGGCGCAGCAGTTGAAGGCGAGCGTTTAACGCCTCGGGTGCCACGCCCGAAGGGCTCCAGAGGCCCTCGAGATGAAGCCCCTGAACAGAGACACCCCGCCGGTTTTGCCGGCGGGGTGTCTCTGTTTCCGGCCCACGTTTCCGGCTTACGTTTCCAACTCATGGTGCTGAATCGCATCCCAGCGCTGAGCGCGGCGACGGGGCACTCCGGCGCGTTCAGATACGCTTGCCCAGATTCACGAACAGCGTGCTGGTGCGCGCGTTGTCGGGATCGACGCTGGCGCCGAGCTGGGTATCGACGCCCCAGAGCGTGGCCCGCGCCCCGAGGTCGACCTCGACATAGTCACGGTCGAAGGTGAGCTTGGGTACGCGATAGTCGCCCAGCTGCGGCAGACTCTGCAGAGTCGCCGCGACCCCCTCGCTCTCCTCGAATTCGTGGTTGTAGGTGAGCTGCAGGTAGGGGTTGAGCGTCGGCCCGTGGCGGCGGATCTGCCAGCCGACCCGGCCCACCAGCGAGTCGATGTCCTGGTCGGGATAGCTCAGCGAGGTCGAGGCCTGGCCCTCTTCGTCGTAGCCGTCGAGTTTGACCCGCTGCCAGGTCACACCGGCGATCGGCCCGGTGCGCACGTCGCCCTCGGGAATCGCGAAGGCGCGTAACTCGTAGCCGGCGTTGAGCGCGGCGGTCAGGTTGCTGCCCTCCGGGGAGCCGCGGTGGTGGCGGGTCGCGCTGCCCAGTTGCACTTCGCGGTCGATATCGTAGTCGAGCCAGCTGTAGCTTAACTGGGCATTGGCCCAGGCGCTCTCGGCATACCAGCCGGAGAAGAGCCCGACGGTGGTGTCCTTGCGCTGGAAGTCGCCGCGGCCGTCGCCGAAGTCGGCATCCTGATCGCCGTAGCCGACGAACCCGCCCAGCACCAGTCCGTCCCGATACCAGTCCACCCCGAACAGCCCCGCCGGCATGCTGGCGTCATACAGATCGCCGGAGTCGAGCTGCTGATGCTCGGCACGCAGATCGCCCCACCAGCGCAGGCCGTTGGCCAGCGGTACCGCGTTGAGATGCTCGGCGACCCGGTTGGCCCGCGAGCGCCCGCCGAGGAGCGCCGAATGGGTCAGCAACTGCTGCTGCTGCGGTGCCTCGAGCAGCGAGATCACGTACTCGCCGATGATCCGGTGGGTGGCGGTGGTGGGGTGGACGTCATCGGCGAACACATAGCTTTGGTCGGCGCCGGGGGCGACCAGGGTATCGGGCGTGCACAGCGGCAGCGTCTGGGTACAGGCGCGGTCGGTGACATTGGTGAAGCCGTAGGCGGCGGGTTCGGCGACCACCTCCTGCAGCAGGCCGAAGGTATCCACCGGGATCACCTCGGCGCCGCTGGCCGCGACCGCGGCGTAGAGCGCGCTGTTGTACTGGCTGGCCAGCGCGGTGGCGCCGGCGCTGGTGGCGGGATCGCCGTTGAAGCGTGGCGTCAGGCCGAAGTCGGGGATGTTGAACAGCAGCACATGGCGAGCGCCGGCATCTTCAAGCGTGGCGAGAATGCCTGCGGTGCCGGTGACCGCTGTGGTGATGGTGCTCTGGGCGTCGGCGCCGCCGGCCACCGCGAACAGGTCGTTGGCTCCACCCCATACGGCATAGAGGGTATCGCCATCGGCCACACCGCCGGTGCTGGAGAGATAGGTCGCGACCTGCTCGCCGAGGGCGGGTGCCGCGCCGAACGGGGTCGCCGCCGGGGTGGTCACCCGGGCGCCACCGGCGGCGTAGGCGTTGCCGCCGACGTTGCTGGGCTGGGCGTTGCTGGCGTAGTGGCCAGCGACCCGCTCGGCCCATACCGGCCCGGGGTTGGTGGTGAAGCGGCCGATGAAGGCCTGCTGGCTAGGGGTCAGCGAGAGCGCGCTGCCGATGGCGCCCCGGTAGTAGCCGCTGTCGCTCAGGCTATCGCCGAAGAAGATGGTGTCGTCGAAGGTGTCGTGAAAGCTGGAGACGGCCAGCGCCGGGAGCGGCAGGGCGCTGGCCCCGACGATCATCCCCAGCGCCAGCTGCCGAGAGCGCGACATTGGCATGGTGTCGATCCCTTGTGAGTTGTTGTCTTGTCTCGTCGGAGTGCGTGCTGGCCACGGCAACGGGGGCGACGAGCGCTCCTCAAACGAGCGTTTACGTTATGACACAGCGTTGCCGCCGCCGCTGTAAGAGAAAGGTCGCATGAACCTCCCCGCCACCTCCGGCAGCAGCTCGAACCCCCGGGGCGGGAGGGCGCTCTCCCGCGCGCTATAGCGGACAGCAACAGAAGCGCCCTGGCGGGTTTTTCCCGGCAGGGCGCTTTGCGTTGGGGTGTACTTTCGTTCTGGATCGGCACGTATCCCCGTTCGGAGTCGGGGGGCTTTAGCCGGATCAGGGCGTCGAGGAGGCCACCGGATGCGGGCGGGTAAGCAGGCTGCCCGCCACGAACGCGATCATCGCGGCAGCGAGTCCGGCGTAGATGGGGGAGTTGGACAGCAACCCATCCTTGAGCATGAAGCCGATCACGCCGATGCAGCCGGCCAGCATGCTGGCGATGGCGCCGGTGGTGGTGGCGCGCTTCCAGAACAGGGCGCCCAGCATCGGGATCAGCATGCCGCCGACCAACAGGTTGTAGGCGACCGTCAGGGCCCCGATGACGTCACTGACGTTGATCGCGATGATCACGCTCACCACGCCGATCAGGCCCGTGCAGAGCCGGTTGATCCTGACGCCCTCGATTTCCCGGCCACCGCGCAGCGCCGGGAGAATGTCCTGGGTCAGCAGGGTCGAGGAAGCGAGCATCCCGGCGCTGGAGGTGGACATCATGGCGGCCATGGCGGCGGCGATGATCAAGCCGCGGATGCCGTCCGGCAAGGCCAGCTGCGCGATGGCGGCGAAGGCATTGTTGGCGTCGTCGAGATTGGGCAGCAGGATGCTCGCCGCGATACCCACCAGCGCGCCGATCACGCCGTAGAGAATGCAGTAGATCCCGGCGAAGGTGCCGGCGCTGCGGGCGACACTGCTGGAACGCGCCGTGAACACGCGCTGCCAGATATCCTGGCCGATCAGGATGCCCAGGAAGTAGATGACGAAGTAGGTGATGATGGTGTCCCAGCCGATCGCGGTCAGCGAGAAGCTGGTCTCCGGCGCCTTGTCCAGCAGCGCGCTCCAGCCACCCACCGAGTGGATCGTCAGCGGCAGCAGCAGCGCCACCATGCCGATCGTCATGATCAGGAACTGCACGATGTCGGTGAGCGTCAGCGACCACATGCCGCCGATGGTCGAGTAGATCACCACGACGATGCCGCCGATCACGACCGCCTGCCAGGCCGGCATGCCGAAGATCACGCTCAGCACCGTACCGATGCCGATGGTCGAGGTCACCGCCAGCATCAGGTCGTAGGCGAACATGATGATCGAGCTGATCAGCTTGGCGGCTGGGGTGTAGCGGCGCTCCAGCACCTGGGTCACGGTATACAGCTTGAGAGTCATCAGTGGCTTGGCCAGTACCACGCTGAGCACGATCAGCCCCAGGCCAAGCGAGGCGCAGAGCCAGAGCCCGGACAGTCCATAGGTGTAGCCGAGCTTGACCGTGCCCACGGTCGAGGCGCCGCCGAGCACCACGGCCGACAGCGTGCCCAGGTACATGCCGGGGCCCAGGCGGCGTCCCGCCACCAGATAGTCTTCCCGGTTGCGGGCGCGTTTCATGCCCCACCAGCCCAGGCCGAGCATGCCGGCCGCGTAGAGTGCGACGACGAAGAGATCCAGCATCATGATGTCCTATCCTGCCGCTGCATCAGCGGCGATTGTTGTTGTGGAACGGGCGATCCAAGGGGTGACGGTACCGTGATGACGGTCTGTCAGCGGCGGTTGACGCCGGGGAGAATGCAGAGCATCTCGAACAGCAGGTTGGCGGCCACCACGGCGGTCTGGCCGTGAGCGTCATAGGGTGGCGAGACCTCGACCAGATCGCAGCCGACGATATCGAGCCCATGGGCGCCGCGAATGATCTCCAGCGCCTGGGGGATGGTCAGGCCGCCGATCTCCACCGTGCCGGTTCCCGGCGCGTAGGCGGGGTCGAGACTGTCGATGTCGAAGGTCAGGTAGACCGGACCGCCTTTGAGCTTGTCTCGGATCTCCGCCATCAGTGGCGTCAGGCTCTTGTGCCAGCACTCCTCGGCCGGCACCACCCGGAAACCCTGTTGACGCCCCCAGTCGAACTCCTCCGCTGCGTAGCCGGTGCCGCGCAGGCCGATCTGG
>NZ_CEXLVS010000036.1:0-22324 GCF_982684285.1 Salinicola sp.
TCTACGTGATCGACGTTTCCGCCGGCGACAAGATTCCGCGCAAGGGCGGGCCGGGCATCACCAAGTCCGATCTGCTGATCATCAACAAGATCGACATCGCCGACTACGTCCACGCCTCGCTCGAGGTGATGGAACGTGACGCCAAGAAGATGCGCGGCGAGCGGCCCTTCGTCTTCGCCAACCTGCACGACGGTGTCGGCGCCGAAACCATCGTTCGCTTCATTCTCGACCGCGGCATGCTGCCCGAGCGACGCGGCGATGCGTGTCGCGCGATCCAGGACCAGGCGCTGCTGAGCGCCAACTGATTTCTCGTCCGTTACACCCAAGGAGATTCGTCATGACTGCTTCAACTCCCCCGGCTCGTCGTCTGGCCTGGCTGTCCGCACCGCTCGTGCTGCTGGTCGCCTCGGCGGCCATGGCGCATCCCGGCGCGCTGCCGCACACCCATGGCGGCAGCTTCGTAGCCGGATTGATGCATCCGCTGTCGGGACTTGACCACCTGCTGGCGATGCTGGCCATCGGGCTGTGGAGCTGCCGCCAGTCCTCGACGCTGCGTCGCGCCATGCCGCTGTTGATTGCGCTGGGCATGGTCGCTGGCGCCGGATTGGCCTGGGCGGGGATTCCGCTGCTCGGTGTCGAGTTCGGCATCGCCTCCAGCGTCCTGCTGGCGGGCGTGATGCTGGCCTGTCTGGTCAAGCTGCCCACCGCGGTCGGGGGCACCCTGGTTTTCGCCTTCATCCTGCTGCATGGCCACGCTCACGGCAGCGAGTTGGCTCCCGGGGCATCGGCGGCGCTCTACGCCCTTGGCTTCGTCATCGCCAGCGTCGCTATCACGGTGGTCGGCCGACTGGCCGGCAACTGGTTGATGCAGCGCGACAGTCGTTGGCTTCGCGGCATCGGTGCCGCCATCGCCGCCGTTGGTGGAACTCTGATGCTGAGCTGAAAAGATTGAATGAGGGGCATGCATCTGAACTCGATGCGGCGGCGTATTCATTGACAGGCGACCAAGGCCGCTTTGTCAGGGAAAGTCTCGGAACGTGACGCCACGTTCGATCATGGAAACCCGCAGGAGCCCCTTATGAAAATCTCTATCAGCCGCCGTTTCGGCATCGCTACCGGTTTGATGTTGACCCTGTTGAGCGGTACGGCCTTGGCACAGACCGCCATGGACGACAGCGCGCCCAACAGCAGCAGCGATCAGATGGGCATGGCGAGCAAGGACAGCGCCAATCGTGACGGGATGGTGAAGGGCATGCCCCAGGCGGGCAGCGCCGCCGCCCTGCAGCCCACGATGGATAACAGCGCCCCCCTGAGTGGCAGCGATCAGGAAGGCGCCGCCGGCAAGGATTCCGTCAATAGCGAGCCCCTCAATACCGGACCGGCTCAATAGGCAGCAATCAGGGGGCGTGACGACGGCGATCCGTCTCGTGCCCTCGAGATAGGTGTATCGATCGCTTGAGACCGCTACGGCGGTCTTTTTTGTGCGCTGCGTCCAGTGGCCGGTTGTTCCAGACGCCGCAAGCGGGTCGTTCAGGCCCCGTTCTGCGGGTGCCTGATCCGGCGATAGCCGGCGTTGATGAAACAGTAGCCACCGTAAGCCATCAGGCCGACCGCGGCGGTGCCCAGGAGCCAGTCACCGAAGGGCTGGTGAGCCAGCAGGTTCAGCGCCGCCCCCAGCCCTTGGGCATCGCTGGGCGACAGTCGCCAGGCCGCCAGCGCGATCAGGCCGCCTATCAAGACGAAAGTGACGCCACGGGCGGCAAGACCGCATCGCGCGATGGCCTCGAGCAGCGGCAACGGCGGATTGGGCCGGCTCTGCAGGTGCCAGTTCTTACGATAGGAGCGCCGCCAGGCGCGCACCATCTGGTGAATGCCGACGCCAATGAAGACGAGGCCGAGCACGACCAGTAGCCAGCGCCCACCGGGAATTCCCATCACCCGTTCGGTGTTCTCGGAGGTTCCGCTGCCCTGCGCCTGGGACAGGCTCTGGAAAACCAGGGTGGCACACTGCCAGGCCAGGGTGGCGTACAAGCCGCCGCTGACCGCGAATCCCAGGCGTTGAATCCATCCCTTCCAGTCGCTGCCCTTGCGTTCCGTATCCCATATCGCCTGGCCCAGGCGCCACAAGACATAGGCGACGAGCCCCAGTCCCAGCAGAGCCAGTAGCGCGCGCCCGAACGGCCATAGCGCGATCTTGCGAATGACGTCCGACGCACCGCTCTCGCTGCCACCCAGGCCGATGGCGGTCAGCAGTGCCAGCCAGCCGATGGTGAGGTAGATCATTCCCTTGGCGACGTAGCCCGCCGAGGCGGTATGGCTCAATCCGTCACGCAGGCTGACGTGTTTCTTCATGCGTTTCCTCGAGGTTGGCTAGGGTCTGTTCCCGTTTCGTCGCAAGCCGCGTTGCTGTGGAAAATCTCGCCAGGCTAGGCGGAGGACGCAGGGAATGGTTGTTCCTTGCCAAGTCCTCCAACAACGCATGGCGAGATTTTGCGCGCAACCCGAAGGGCCGGGCCCGTTTTCGTGCGATGCTGCGTTTCTCGATGGCTCATTTAGCCCACTAAACTTCGCATCTCGTGCCTTGCCTCGCGCTAAAACGGGCTCCGGCGCGGCCGCGAACCAAACGGGAACAGACCCTAGGCCCCTAGCCTAGAAGAGAAAGTGGCCTCGCGACGCGACATGGGAAACAGCGCTGGCAGTGTGTGCCGATCAAACCGCGTTGGCTGCCAGGATCTTGCGCAGGAAATGCTGCGTGCGCTCATCCTCGGGATGGCTGAACAGCTCGGCGGGCGGCCCCTGCTCGATGATGCGCCCCTGGTCCATGAACACCACCCGGTCGGCGACCTCGCGGGCGAACTGCATCTCGTGAGTGACGACGATCATGGTCTGGTGCTCCGCCGCGAGCTGCTTCATCAGGCCGAGTACCTCTTCCACCCACTGCGGATCCAGCGAGGATGTCGGTTCATCGAATAGGATGACCTCCGCGTTGGCGGCCATGGCTCGACCGATACCCACGCGCTGCTGCTGGCCGCCGGAGAGCGCGGCGGGGTAGGCATCGGCCTTGTCGGCCAGCCCGATCCGCTCGAGAATCTTCCTCGCCCTGGCGTAGGCCTCGCGCTTGGCAATGCCATCCACCACGATCATGCCCTCGGCAATGTTCTGGAGCGCGGTCTTGTTGGCGAAGAGAGCATAGTTCTGGAACACGAAGGCGGTACGCCGCCGCAGGGCCAGGATCTGGTCACGCGTTGCGCTCGTGGCATCGAGGCTGAGGTCGCCGACGGTCAGGTGGCCGGCATCGGGCGTCTCCAGGAAATTGATGCAGCGCAGCAGCGTGGATTTGCCGGTGCCCGAGGGCCCGACGATCACGATGATCTCGCCGCGCTCGAGATGAAGATCGATATCGTCGAAGACGACGTGGTCGCCGAATTGCTTGCGGATGCCCTTGAGTTCGATCATCGCTGATAAGCCCGGTTGAGTCGTTGTTCCAGCCATTTCTGCACCCAGGAAAGTGCCTCGACCACGATCCAGTAGATCACCGCCACCACCAGAAAAGCCTCGAAGTAGAGAAAGCTGCCGGCGGCTTCCTTCTGGGTGGCACCCATCAGCTCGGTGACGCCGAGCGTGAAGGCCAGCGACGTCGATTTGATCATGTCGATGAAGTAGTTCATCAGCGTCGGCGTCGCTACCCGGGTCGCCTGGGGCAGCACGATTCGCCGCATCAACTGCGCCCGCGTCATGCCGATCGATAGCGCGGCTTCGGTCTGGCTACGGTCGATCCCCACGATAGCCGCTCGGATCGACTCCGCCATGTAGGCGGAGAAGTGGAGCGTCAGACCGAGAATGGTGGCGGTGATGCCATTGATCGCCACCAGAAAGGTCAGCACCTGAGGGAGCCCGTAGTAGAACAGGAACAGTTGCACCAGCAGTGGCGTGCCACGGAAGAACGAGATGAAGAGAAGAGCGAAAGCGTTGAGGCCGGGAAGCCGGGTCACGCGAATGACCGCCAGGAGGCAGGCCAGTATCAGTGCACAGGCCATGCCTGCCGCGGCCATCTCCAGCGTCAGGGGCAGGTAGCCCAGAAGAATGGGCACCAGGCCCAGCATGTAGTCGAAATCGAGTGCGTGCATAGTGCTTGGCGCTCCGCGCTTGGCGACCTCAGATAACGGAAAGGCCCATGGCGCCGGTCAGCGCCATGGGCCATCGAAGCGAAACGGCGATCAGGGCTGGGTAATGTCGGACCCGAACCACTTCTCCGAAATGTCGCTCAACTTGCCGCTGTCACGCAACTTGGCGAGGGCGTCGTCGATTCTGCTCTTCAACGCCTTGCCGGCCTCGTCGTCGCGGAACGGATAGGCGTTCTCGATCCGGGAGAAGGGCTGTCCGGCCAGTTGCAGCGGCAACGGCTTGTCCTTGATCACCTGCGTGGCGCTGACACGGTCCATGACGAAGGCATCGGCGCGGCCCAGGGCGACGTCCTGTTCGATGTTGGAGTCGTACGTCTTGATGTTGATCTCATCGGCGTATGGCAGTTCGTTCAGCAGCTGCTCATAGTTGGAACCGAGGTTCACCGCCACCGTCTTGCCCTTGAGATCCTCGACCCCATGGATGGCGTCGTTGCCTTTGCGAACCACTACCTGGGCGCCGTCGTAGACGTAGGGCTGGCTGAACAGATACTTTTTCTGGCGCTCCGGCGTGATGGTGATCTGATTGGCGATGGTATCGATTCGGTTGGAGTCCAGCATACCGGCCAGGCCGGAGAAGCTGGCGGTCACGAACTCGACGTCGTCGCCGGTAATCTCACCGATCGCGTTCATGAGGTCGACCTCGAACCCCTTGAGTTCGTCGCGCTCGACGTAGGTGAAAGGGTAGTAGCCTCCCGACATGCCCACTCTCAAGGTGTCGGCCTGAGCCAGGGTTGCACCCAGCGATGCGGTGAGCCCTAGCGCGAGAGCCAGGGCGGCCTGTCGGAGAGATGCCATTGAAATCGATCGTGTTGTCATGAGCGAAGAGATTCCTCGAGAAGGTTGTGGGAACGTCGCCTTGGGACGCGCTCAATCGGAAGATAGAATAGCGCAATTCTGAAATAGGTAATAAGAAAAATAATTTATATGCCCTTTTGTTTGGCGCTATCGCCGGCATGCCGAAACCGGGCGGTGGTCGGCCACATCCGGTCGTATTTCGCGCCGGTGACTGCAACCAATCTATACTTGGCTTTGCCGTTTGTAATGTATTGATCTAACATTTGCGCGATTCTTTCTGTGAAGGCTGCTGCAGGGACGTGACCAAGGGACGTGCGCTTCGCGTTGGTTAGTGGCATGGGCCAGGGAACGAGCCGACAGGCTCAGGAGCGCGGGAAGTATCGGCGCATGACCGTCAGCGTTGTCATGCGGCCTCTCTCGCCTCCGGCGTTGAGGTTCATGGCGCGGGAGGTGGCAGGTGTCTCGGAAAACCGGCGTCCTTCCGCCGGTTTTCTTCTTCGACCTCGATATCAGACGACGTTACCTCCGCTGGCTGGCGGCCGGGTGCTGCCTGGCCTCTTCTGCACGGACGACGTCCGCCGCGATCGAACTCATGGTTGCCCACGATGACGATTGCCAAGCTTCGACACTCCATTTTGATGAAATGCTTGACCGGGCGACAACTCTTGTATAACTTTGAGTTCGTTAGCTGACTTACCGCACCCAAGGATGGGTTCAAGGACGCCAGAGGTAAGTCGGAGCCACAGTCAGGGAAGACTGTCAGCCCGTTGGATTCAGGAAGATGAAGACAGGGCTCAAGCATTACCGTGAACTCGCTCCGTCAGGATGACGAAGAAAGGGCAGGACGCCCGGGTTCGGCGGTTGTTTTAAAGGCGGGCCGGGAGGCCCGCCTTTCGTGTTTTCGGACCTTGGGTCAAGGTTGACGGTGTTCGTGCCACAAACTGGGTTATATCGCCGGCCGCGATTCTCGCCTACATTGGCGCCTTTGCGATCCCAGCAGGCAGGAGCCTATCCCGACCATGGAGTGGTTGTCGGAACAAAGCAAGGCGATAACCGCCGTCACCAGCATATTGACGCTGCTCGTGTGGTTCTTTTACGCCCAGATCCTCTACCGAAACTTTGCCCGGACTCGGCGTCCTCGCATCATCATCAATCGTGGCTACGGCAACGATCTGACTTCCCTGTGCCTGATCAGCAACATGAGTTCCGAGCCGATCTTTCTCGAGCACATCATCGTGACGCTACATACCAGCCGAGGATCCTTGACCAAGGATATGATCGACTTCGAGGGCGGTCATTACCAGGACAGCAAGGAGTCTCCAGATTCGTCGCAAGCCGATGCCGGGGAAGGGCGGGAAAGGATGGAGTCGAGCCAGGGCCCCATGCTGTGCGGCAGTTTCAGCCACGTCGGTACGTTCGAGACCATCTTGCAGCGTCTGTGCAGGGCCCACGACCTGACGCTGGAGCATAATCGCCCCACGGACGATACCGTGTTCCACTTTCTCGATATTCGCGTCGTCGCGATCTACGGCAGTGAAGACCATCCGATCGGAGCCGAACGTCGCTTCCGTCTTCACATGACAGGCGACGAGGCCTGCACGCTGGTTCCCGTATCGATCGATACCAAGCGCTACGCCAACCGGCTTCAGCGGTGGCGTGTCCGGCAGTGGATCCGTCGCCTCGACGGCTGAATCGTTGCTGGCACTCCGGGAGGGCTATTGACCGCGCGTCAATGGGCGGCGCCAGCTATTATCCACGGCTTTTGACTCCGAGATTTACCGGACGGTGACCTAATCGCGCAGCAGGTCGACCACCGTCGACCAATATGTGTCGCGAATTCGTGGCCATTCGAGCTTGATCCATGGCGTGTAGTGATCCGGATGTTTGACCAATGCCGCATCGAGCTGCTCGGACGACACGAATGATAAGTTGGCGATTTCGTTTGGGTTACCCGCCACCGGCGCATTCGAACAGGCTATGAAGACCGAGCATAGCTCGTGCTCGGTCCCGATGTCGCCGAACTGGGCGTGATATTCGAATCTGTACAACCAGGTGACGTCAGTGTCGACACCAATTTCCTCATGTAGTCGACGCTTGGCGGCCTCGGCCAAGGTCTCGCCTCGACGCGGGTGGCTACACACACTGTTCGACCAGAACCCGCCCCAGAGTTGTTTGGCCTTGGCCCGCTGCTGTATCAGCACATCGCCTTCGCTGTTGAATAAGAAGATTGAGAATGCGCGATGAAGTACGCCTTCGCCAGCATGGGCCTCGGCCTTGGACATGTGACCGAGCACATTATCGTCCGAGTCGACCAGGATCAGCGGCTCGTCGTCGAAGGAGACGATATCGGCGGAACCTGTCTCGATACTCGTGTTCATGAGTGAATGTCCGTGATGAACGATTTACAGCCTGCGGCCTGCATCGCCGGGGGCATATTCTGTATTTGATCGCTTTCGATCGTTATGACCATTTCATTATCCGCCAGGCCGATATCGCCATGAACGAGGCTGTCTATCTGGACGAAAGTCGCCTCATGGCGTCGGGGCCTTGTCATACCACCGTTACGCTGCTTGTGATCGTGCTCATGAATCGGATGATCTTTTGTCGCATCTAGAATGGCTTTGGGTCCATTGGATGCTAGATCAACTCGGATTACGCTAGAAAAAGTGGGCCAGATACACAGGTCAGGGCCCAGACGACACAGTACAATTGATACGTCAGCCTGTCGGCGTTGTACCCTTGTAGGAAAAGTGCACGTGCGGCGCAGATCCAGGATAAAGAACCGAGGATGACTGCAGGCAGTAAGTATTTCCAGTCGTTTTCGCCAGATGTGAAAGCCATCATGAAATAAATAAAAAATGGCAAAAATATCATGAAGACGGCAAAGTAACGACATACAAAAGCCCGGCCCAGCAACATGACGGGGGTGAGACGTCCAATAGCCCTATCCCCCTCCAGATCGCGGACGTCTTCGATGGGAAAGGCGAACGTGAAGTAGATCACTATAGCCAGGAGCCAATTCCACGCTGCGGAGTCAAGATCGGTCGAAAGAGACCATCCGATGAAGGGCATAACGACCAGATGGACGACATTTGTGGGGGATTTCCACCATATATAACCCCGCTCAGGCAACCGGAACTGTACCATGGTGATGAAAGGCCACAATAGCACCCATGGCGAAAGGCCGAATAGCCATACAGTTAGAATATACAAAGCTGTGGCAATCCAGCCGCGCAGTTGGATGCCTTGTGGGGTGGCCAAGCCCGCAGGGATGGGACGATACGGCTTGTTGCGAGCATCCTCTGCGGATGATTTAGTTTGGTTGCAACAATCAAAGATATAAACAATCAGTAACGCGATCCCGATAGCCTTACCGACACTCTCCGATATTTCTGTGCTGTTCAGACCCGCGCCAATACCCGCGCTTAGAGAAACCAAGGGTACCGTCGTAATGCTTATTGTCAGATTGTCGCGAATCAGACGCCATGTGATCGCGGCCTCCGCAGAGATCCATTTTCGAGCTAGTGCCCATATCGATGTATCAGCAACGCTTTGACTTTTTATCGTAGCCATTAATGTTATCCCTGCGAATCCCAATGGCCTGGCATATGCGGCGCATTGGAGTAGCATTGCGCCGGCAGCTTTGATGGAGTCTGGTGGGGAAGTCGATATACTAAGGCACGTCGGGTGCTCCAATGCCTACACACGAAGGTCCGACGTATAGAGCATACGAGACTGTTCATCTGCCAAGTCTGGTTCAACCAACGATGCATCAGTTTGGGAGACAGTCGAGAGAGTGATTGACCAAATCCCTGTTCTGTTCCGGGCCAGTCAAATGAACGGCCTAGCTCTGCCAGTCATGTTCGACCTCTTGAGCCCCCCCTGAATTTATTCTTAATTTAATTTAATGCTTATTAAGATTTAGTTTAAATATAGAGGTGCTGTTGATCGGGTGTCAAGACACAATCCGGATTCTTTTTGTGGCTTATGGATTACTGACATTTGCCAGCGTGCTATTCGGCAAGGGCAAAGCCAAGCCGCTGCTAAAATACACCGGAGTTTTCGCAGGTTAGCTAGAAGGGCGATACTGACATGCCATTTGCCAGGCAAGCGGGATCTGCGGGAATAGAACAGTATTCATGACGCCGCCTCCGCTTCCGCGGCGTTCCAGGTGATCAGCGCCTCGGCCACGTCGACCCGGCTGACGGACAGGTATTCCAGCTCCTTGAACTTACTGAACGTTCGATCCCACGCGTTGAGGTGGTCCTCGTCGAATCGGCAGACGGGGAGAGCGTCCTGCTCGCGATCGCGTGCCTTGGCGGTCTGTTGTGCTGAACGCGCTTTACCAGGCGCTGGTAAGAGGCGGCGGCTTTTAACTGTGCGGGCATGACAGCGTGCTCTTGCCTCTTTCGTCTAGCGCATGAGGATAGCCAGTCATGCGGCCTTGAATTTATGATGTATGACAAACACCTGAAGTCGAGTCGACGATGACCCACGATTTTTCTCTCCGCCTTGAAGAGGCCGAGTCGCTGAGTCTACGCATTCTGGGCAAAGCGGGATTCAGCCCGGCCCATGCTGATGCCATCACGCGCAGCGTCGTTGCAGCCCAGCGCGATGAGTGCCATTCCCACGGGCTCTATCGCCTGATCAATTGTGTGGATGCCGCGAGACAGGGCGGCCTGGAGCCCCAGGCCGAACCGGTGGTTCATGACCAGGCGCCGGGCGTCGTCAAGATCGACGCTCGTGGCGGATGCTCGCTACTGTCGTTCGAGACCGGCAAGGCGCACCTGAAAGAGAAGGCGGAGCGCAACGGTGTAGCGGTGCTAGGCATCAATCATTGCTTTCACTTCTCCGCACTCTGGTCCGAGGTGGAAGCGCTTGCCGAACTGGGACTCGCAGCGCTGGCGATGAACCCGACTCACGCCTTTGTCGCGCCGACCGGCGGATCAAAGCCTCTGCTCGGCACCAACCCCTTTGCCTTTGCCTGGCCACGGCCGGGTCGGTCGCCCTACGTTTTCGACTTTGCCACGAGCGTCGTGGCACGCGGGGAGATCGAGCTGCATCGACGCGCCGGCAACTCGATCCCGAAAGGGTGGGCACTGAACTCAGAGGGGGAGCCGACCACCGATCCGGCCGCGGCCCTTGAGGGAGCCATGCTCCCTTTCGGCGGCCACAAGGGGGCAGCGCTTTCCACGATGATTGAGCTGCTTGCTGGCCCGTTGATCGGTGATGCCCTGAGCCACGAGACGTCTCCCGCCAATGATGCTGGTACCGGCAGACCGCAGCATGGCGAGATCGTCATCGCGTTCTCGCCAGAGACGTTCCTCGGCGCACAGAGCGAGTCTCAACTCACCCATGCTGAAGCGCTGTTCGATCGAATTCTGGAGCAGGGCTCACGGCTACCTTCCCAGCGTCGTTTCGAAGCGCGTGATCGGAGTCTCGAGCACGGCGTGACGATTCCGATGCCACTCTACGAGGAGTTGGAAAGGCTGGCTTGAGCCATCCTATGGCGCCGGCAGTGGATTTGGTCGGCGCCACGAAAAGCTGAACGCACTATGCCAAAGACTGACCGTAGAAAGGCCAATTTCGAATATGGGGTTAGGCTAAGGTTTTGAAAAGAAGGGTTTTGATGGTGCGGATGGGGAGACTCGAACTCCCACACCTTTCGGCACTAGAACCTAAATCCATGTAGCCGAAGTTGATAGACAAAAACCTTAGCTTAATCAGCACATTGCACGCCGGACGCACCGACAGCGATGCGACTTTTGGCATCGCTAGGCCGCATTTTGGTCACACTCAGCAATAGCCCATGGCACAATCGGGTCACACGAGCTCCACGCGCCAAGCATCAGCGTTTGGCAGGTGGAGTTCAACGGAGGGTGGGTGTACGAGGGAATGAAGGGCAAGGTACCCATAGCGGAGGAAGGATGCGGTGGAATCTCTTCACCGGCACTAGAATTCCAGATGTGAATGCCCAACATACTAGTTTAAACCCTTAACGCAGGATAATCCCTCGCACTTTCTATTTCATCATCTCCACCAGTTCCTTCTGCTGAGGGTCCGATATGAAAATGGCTAGGATTCTGGCAGGCTCCGTTGCACTGGCATTCTCGCTCAGCTCGTGTGACGCACCGGGGTTTTCCGTCCAACTTTCCCCGACGCTATAGACATTCGTCTCGCCGTCGACCCGGCTCCTGATCGAGCCTTCCAGAACATAGCCAATGACGAAGGCATCGCCATGCATATGCGCTGGTGTTGACGCCCCAGGTGGGTATTCGACCGAAAGGCTGGTAACGACCTTCCCGGGAATATTCGGGATTTCATAACGGAACTCCTGTTCGACAGTCTCCCTCGACGCACTCGCGGCATTTTCATCCGCCAAGGACGGAACAGTGGCGATGAGAGCAAACATGGACACTATGATCGATGATAATTTCTTCATCATTAATCCCTTCATTTGCATATGATAGATACCATTTTTTCATCCAGCTCACATGACACGACTGGGTGTGATGGCTGCCAAGGCCACTGCACTCATAAATCACCACTCAATCGGCTTTCATTCAGCAACCAGATCAGTGAGCAATGTGGGTGTCAGCACTTGCGGCAGTACCCTGGGCTTCTCAGCCCCAGGGGCGTACCACAGATATAGGGGCACGCCCGTTCTGTCATGACGATTGAGAAAGGTTGTAATGGCAGCGTCGCCATTGGTCCAGTCTCCCACCATGGTAGTCACGCCAGCCTGTCGGAAAGCGTCATGCGTCACTTCGCGGTCAATGGCGCTCTTCTCGTTGACCTTGCAGGTGACACACCAGTCCGCCGTAAAGTAGACGAACAAAGGCGTGTCCTGCTGGCGTAATTCATCGAGGCGGTGCTCATTAAAGGTCAACCGCTGCAGGCTCTCGTCAGTGGTATTGGGAGGGGCAGAGAACGAGGCGGGAACCAGCCATCCAACGCTCAACGCCATCACTGCAGCAACCACTGATGGCCCCCAGGACCAACGTCTTCCGTTGCGCTGACGCAAGCCTGTCAACCAGAGCCCAACCACCAGGAGCATGACCACAGCCAAAATAGCGACTACACCGTCACTGGAGAGCTGTTGTCCCAGCACCCAGAACAGTGCCAGCGCGGTCACGAACATCGGGATAGCCAGAAAGTGCCTGACGCTCTGCATCCAGGGACCGGGACGTGGTAGCTTGCGACTGAGCGCAGGAAAATAGCCGACGATCAGAAAAGGCAGGGCAATGCCGAACCCCAGCCCCGCGAAAATCGCCAGCGCCGCTAGCGGTGGCAGTAATATCGCGGCACCCAGGGCCGTCGCCATTAAAGGCCCCGAACAGGGCGTTGCGACAAAGGCCGCCAGCACGCCGGTCCAGAAAGCACCGGTGGCGCCACCTTTCTCGGCGAGCCGAGCGCCACCATTGAACCCACCGAGTTCAAATAACCCCGTGAGATTGAAGGCAATTGCCGTGATCAGAAGCGTTAACCCGACAATGACTCGAGGATCCTGTAGCTGAAAGGCCCAGCCAATCTGAATACCAGCGGCACGCAAGGCAATGATTCCGGCCCCGAGCAGCATGCACACCCCGACGACGCCTGCCGTGTAGGCAAGGGCTTCTCGCCTCGCTTCGCGAGGGCCACCGGACAGCCGTGCCAGGCTCAATATCTTGAGACTAAGAATAGGGAATACGCATGGCATGACATTCAGCAGGATTCCGCCGGCAACCGCTCCGAGCAAGGCCGGCAGTATCATGCCTAGAGTGCCAGTCGAACTCTTTTCATCGGCGCCATCACCGGTGCCATGCCTATCGACGCCTGGCGTTGGTACAGAGCCGGCATCCGCCTGAAAGGCCAATCCAGTGCCCCCTGCAAGCGTCACTACCGCTTCGAGGGGCTCCGGGGATGCCTCTCCCGCCGCCGTCTCAACGATAAGCTCATCGCCCTGACGCTTGAAGTCCTGCTTGGCGGCCGGGTCGACCGCACCATCACTTGCGACAAACAGGTGCGGCTGATCCAGTTCGACGCTGGCTGGCAAGGGAATGGAAATGCGAATGCGATCGTCTATGTGCGCGTAAGGCGCTCGTGCTCCCAAAGGTCGTGGCAACGCTTCGCGCCAACGATCGAAGTCCGGCTGGTGACGGGTCGACGTAGCGCCATCGCCGACTGTCAGATCCGTCGACAGAGACGCCCTTTCAGGGATACAGGCATCCTCGCGACAGGCTAGATATTGGAGGTCAACTCGGACAGGAATCGTAGTTCCTTCGTCCAGGTGGTCCGGCACATTCAGTGGCACCAGAATGGCGTAAGGATGCTCGTAGACATGGTTCATCAAGTTGTCGATGAGCAGAGTCTCGGGGACCGGGTAAGCCGGCTCTCCTGCCGTTACGTCATCGGGCAGCTGCCAGTCAAACTGCGGCGCAAGCCCCACGTTCCCGGGCTGCTTCCAGTAGCCATGCCAACCGTCCTGAGGTTGCATGACGACGGCAAGAGTCGTCTGCTCTCCCGCAGCCGGACGAGCACTCTCCGCCACGAGCGACGTCCGAATCATCACATCGCCCTGCTCCTCGGGGGAGCTTTGTGCCATGACAGCGCTTATCGGTATCAGGGTCAGCAAACTTACTATAGAGATCAACGCCAGCAGACGTACCGCGACGAAACCGCGCAACATAGTGGTCGGCATACGCAACAAGCCCATCATGGATGGGCTTCTCCATCGAATGGATATCAGCATCAGTAATCGCTTCGGTAGCCGAGCGCTTTCATTTGGCGGCGACGCTCTCCGTGGCTTCAACCAATGCCGTATCCTGAGGGCCTAGCCGCTTGGCCACGTTCCCATCGCGGTCGATCAGCACGACGGTGGGTATCTGTCTGACACCGAAGGCGCGATAGACATCGCCGCTGGCATCCAGGGCGAGGGGGATGCTGACATCGTTGGATTCACGGTAATCCTCAAGGTCTTTTTGTGATGCCCAAAGCCCGGATGAAACACCAATCCAGTCGATGTCATCTTGTTTGGCCAACGAATCCACGGTTTCACGTACACGGCGACACGCCTGGGATGTTTCCGGCTGGCTCTCCTCCAGATACCACTCGCACCAGGGGGCAAAGAACACGATGCCACGAGGTTTGCCACTACCATCGGCAGACAACTCAACGACATCACCAGTAAGCGTGCTGAGCGTGAGCCCGTCGACGCTATCGCCAACGTCCAGTGCTTCCACCTCCGCGGTATCGACGCCTTCAGCAGCACTATCGCCGTCGCTGCCCTGCATGACCTGCTGCAGAGCGTCCTCGAACTCCTGATCATCCAGATGCCCGACGTAAGAGATATGTCCACTACGGTAGATAAGCACATGCTGCGGAGTGACTCGCAGATGTAGTGCTTCAGCGAGCGTGCCATCATCTATCGTGATCGGCATGCCAAGGCCCATTTCTTCGCGATACTGACGTGCGGCTTCGGCGGTATCGCTGAAACCCGTATTGACCGCAATGACTTGTATCTCATCACCGTACGTTTCATATATTTTCTGAAACCCGGGCATCTGCTGACGGCAAGGCACGCACCAGGTCGCCCAGAGCTTGAGATACACGGGTTTTTCCCCGTACAGCTCGGACAACGCGATCTTTTCACCATCCAGTGTTGTGATCGTGACATCGGGCCCTGGCTGGCCGATGAGGGACTCTCCGGCGCTCTTGGCGCGACGCTCTCCATCCGCATCCTGATCGTAGGCCTCGGCGGCCGGCTCCTCGCTTTGCGTATCGCTGGCGGCGTTTGCCACAGAGATGGGCCCGAGGCTGCTGATCATCAGCGCTAGCAACGGCCCAAACAGGATCGTACGAGTTCGAATTGGCATTTTGATATTCCTTGTCACCTCGCATAGCGGCAGATGGCCGCTGTGAGGTGGAGGGTGGAGAGATTAGAGAATAGTTTGGAGGTCAAACAGTGCAGGAAAAAGTACCAAGAATGGACGTTTTCAGTATACCATGAATCATGGATTCTCTTCGCATCGACCTCGATCGCCGCCAGCGACGTTCGCTGACCGAGCAGATACACGACAGCATTGCCAGCGCGATCCGCGAGGGGCACCTTTATGAGGGCGCGCGCCTTCCCTCTTGGCGTGATCTAGCCACGCAGGTGGGCGTCTCCAGAGGCACGGTAAAAACCGCCTATGAAAGGCTGGCCGACGAGCAACTGGTAGTTGCTTGTGGCGCTGCGGGAACCTTTGTCGCGAGCCCATTGCCCCTCGCTCAATCCCGTCTGAACGAGGTTCCCTCTCGGCTGCCTCTGCCCGAGATCTACCGTGATTTCGACAGTCCGCCTAAACCCTTTCAGGTCGGAGTTCCGGCTACGGACATGTTTCCGTACAAGGTGTGGTCTCGCACCATAGTTCGCTATTCACGACTGGCCGCCACGGAGACCACCCGCTACCACGACCCTCGGGGAGAAGTGGAACTACGAAAGGAAGTTGCAGCTTATCTCTCGGTCACTCGCGGCCTGCAGTGTTCGGCCGATCAGGTCATCATCACCAATGGGTATGCTGGTGCGCTTGGCCTTGCCCTGCACGCGCTGAAGCTTAAAAGCCGGCAGGTCTGGGTGGAGGATCCCGGCTACCCGCTGACTCGCCGGGCGATATCACTGGCCGGCTACACGCCGGTCCCCATTGCCGTCGACACACAAGGGTTAGATGTCGGCGAGGGGCTGGAACGGGCACCAAACGCGTCGCTCGCCGGTGTCACAGCTAGCCAACAGGCGCCGCTGGGCATGTCTCTCTCACCGGCTAGGCGACGTGCACTGCTCGAATGGGGGGCTGCGGCGGGTGCTTGGATCATTGAAGATGATTACCTCAGCGAACTGAAACTCAGTGGTAAGGCTGCGCCGCCACTGGCATCTCTGGATGGTGACGGACGCGTCATCTATATAGGTACCTTCAGCAAGACCATCAGCCCCACTTTGCGGCTCGGATTCATGGTCGTGCCATCGGCGCTGGTGAACTTTTTCGGAGACGTCGCCGCTGCACTATCGCCGGCCTCATCGTTAGCGACCCAGTTGGCCGTGGCGGCCTTCATGCGTGATGGCCACTACCTACGCCATATCCGGCGCATGAAGAGACTCTATGCTCAACGTCGCGATGCCTTGCTGCGACAACTCGGGGAGGGGGGGATATTCAATACAATGGCAGGGTTATCACTGCTGCTAACACTGCCGGACGGAGCCGATGATGTAAAAATCGCAGAAGCTGCTGAGGCGCAGGAGCTTGCTCCTGCGCCGCTATCTATATGGTATGCTGATAACAATAGTAAGGTAAAAAGTGGGCTGTTACTTGGCGTAACCAACCTCTCAGATGCCGTTCTTGAGAGCAGTTGTCGACACCTCGAAGGCCTTATCCAACGTCATGCATAACGCGCCTGACTTTGAGAGCACGTTTCAAAGTCTGTCTTGCATTCAGTATCAGGCCAGTGAGCATCCGGTCAAGATCAACTCGTAGTGGATATTGACTCGTCTCTCATATCATGGGACCAGCCGTCCGAAATCGCTCGGCATACGCCCCGTGCTCCAGGCGCGAGCGGCAAATCGCCTCAGGATGTTGCTAAACGACGCTTGCAGGCATGGACTATAGACTGGGGCTGTACCCACGCCGGTCGCAGCTGGGAAATTACTGAGTGAGCGAGGCCCAGGTTATGGCTCGGGCCGCTTCGGGGGTGGTGGCGTCCAGGATCATCCACTCGCAGCGCTGTCTTCGGCGATCAACTAATGCAATCGGGAATTCGACTGGGCTCTGCCGAACCCGGTGGAAGGTCGCTCAATGAAGGAGCCGCCTGGGCGAGAACGCTATCTCACGAAGGCCGAGGCCGGCCGGCTGATATCGGTCGCGCGGGACATGCGCGGCGGGGAGATGTTGGCCGACTTCATCGAAGTGGCGGTAAACACCGGCTGCCGCCGGGGCGAGCTCTACGGTCTGGCGTGGTCCCGCGTGGATCTGGCGAGAGGACAGGAGTCGATCACGCTGCGCTCGACGCACACCAAGTCGGGCAAGCCGCGAACGGTGCCACTCAACCAACCGGCGGCGGCGGCCATGCGGCGACGGGCGGAATGGGGGTGGCGAATGCACCTGGTTGCCAGTGGGCATTCGCTAGATCGGGCGGCAAGCCGATCGGATGTCTGCGCAACGGATTCAAGTCGGCGTGTGCGAAAGCGGGCATTGAAGACCTGCGCATTCACGACTTGAGGCACACGACAGCTTCATGGCTGGTGACGGATGGAGTGCCGCTCGAGGTGGTCAAAGAGCTGCTGGGGCACAGCTCGATCGTCATGACTCAGCGGTACGCGCACCTGGCGCCGCACCGGGTCAGGGAGGCGGTCAACGGGATCTGGTCGAGCTCACAATCTGGTCATACTCACAATCCAGTGGCTCAGCTCAATGACTTCGTTTCGGCGAAAAACCGTTGAAAATCAAGTGGTGCGGATGGGGAGACTCGAACTCCCACACCTTTCGGCACTAGAACCTAAATCTAGCGTGTCTACCAATTCCACCACATCCGCATTCTGACAGGCGCGCTTATTGTACTGTCGCCTTCATCGATGTCAATCGTGGCGCCCCGCGCATCGGCCAGCGGTCGCTACCGCTTCAGTTTTCCTCGTCGTGGTCGACATGATGACTGAACGAGGCGAGGAAGAGTCGATGCTGCGATGCCTGGAGCTCATGTGGCCGCTGACCCGCAGGTTAGTCAACGGGTTCAACACGCAACTCAAAAGCGCGTTGCCGGGCTACTGCGCCTTTTGCAGTGTCGCCGCCGAGGGCGGGCTGTCCTGGTGCCCCGACTGTTTCTCCGACATGCCCTGGAATCACGGCGCCTGCGAGCTCTGCGCAGAGCCGCTGCCGAGCGCGCACGCCGGGACGCTTCGCCCGCGTCAGTGTGGGCGATGCCTGAAACGCCGACCGGCGCAGACGTCGTCATGGGTACCGCTGCGTTACGAGTCGCGGGTGACGCACCTGGTGCAGCGCTACAAGTTCGCGGCGGACCCGCGGGCAGGAGAGGTGTTGATACAGCTGATGCTGGCATCGCTGGACCGCGCTCCCGAACTGGGAGCCGCCATGATCGGCGTGCCGGGGCAACATGAGCGCACGCGGGAACGCGGGTTCGACCACACCGCCTGGTTGACCAGACGCCTGGCGGCACGACTGGCACTACCGGTGATCGTGGCCGAGCGGGTGCGGGAGACACCCTCCCAGCGGGGCTTGGATCGACGCTCCCGACGCCGCAACGTGAGCCGTGCGTTCGTCGTCAATCGAGCGCTGCCAGCGGCGGTCACCATCGTCGATGATGTCATGACGACCGGCGCCACGCTGGATTCGCTGGCCAGGGCCTGTCGAGATGCCGGCGCCGAAAGGGTGACGGCGATGGCTTTCGCGCGTACGCCGTCGGCGCGAATCTGATAGCATGCGCGCAAGCCTGCCGCTGCTAGCCGAGGTTCGTATGAGCGCCGTTTCCCTGCATCCGTTCGAGACGCTGACGCCACAGCGAGTGGTCGAGGCCGTCGAGTCCCTGGGGCTCTGGCTGCCCGGCGAGCCGTTCGCCCTCAACAGCTACGAGAACCGCGTCTATTCATTGACCGATGACGACCGCCGTCGCTGGGTGGTGAAGTTCTACCGCCCGGAGCGGTGGAGCGACGAGCAGATTCTCGAGGAGCACGCCTTCCTCCAGGCGCTTGCCGCGGAGTCGGTCGCGGTCGGTGCCCCATGGGAAAGCGCCGAGGGCCACACCCTGCACCATTTCGAGGGTTTTCGCTTCGCGCTGTTTGCACATGTGGTCGGCCAGGCGCCGGAGCTCGAAAATCCCTCCCATCTGTTTGCGCTCGGTGAGCTGATCGGCCAGGTTCATGAGATCGGTGCCCGCCAGCCGTTCCACCACCGCCTGCGACTCGACCTGAACGCCATGGTCGACGAAAGCCGGCGCCGCGTCCTCGAGGCTCGTTGGCTGGATGCGCGACAGCGGCGCCTCTATGGCCAGGTCATCGACGCCCTGGTGCCGCTGCTGGCGGAGCACGCCTGGCCCGAGAGTGCGCTCCAGCGGGTTCACGGCGATTGCCACCTCGGCAACATGCTGGGACGGGACGAACGATTCTCTCTGGTCGATTTCGATGACTGCCTGATGGCGCCGGCGGTACAGGACCTCTGGATGCTGCTGACCGCGCAGTCGCCGGGGGAGTGGCAGATGCAGCTGTCCGAGATCATCGAAGGCTACGAGATGACCCGGGAGTTCGATCGGCGCCAGCTCGATTGGATCGAGACCCTGCGCACGCTGCGCCTGATTCGCCATAGCGCCTGGGTAACCGCGCGCTGGGAGGATCCCGCCTTCCCCCGGGCATTTCCCTACGTCGCGGAGAGCGGATATTGGGATCAGCATATCCGTGACCTGGAGCAGCAGCGTGTGGCACTCGACTCGCCGCGCTGGCTCGCCTGAACCCGTCATTAGTCGGCGCCGAGATAGTGGTGCCGGTGCAGTTTCGCTAGAATCGGCCCTCACCGAGAGTGAGGCCGGGGCGGTCGCGGTGGCGAGCGCGTCCGATCGATGATAACGATAGACAAGGCAGCAACATGACAGAGCAACTGGCAGGCCATTATCACGGTATTCTGGAAAAGCTGGGGGAGGATCCCCAGCGTGAAGGCCTGCGCGACACCCCGATGCGTGCCGCCAAGGCGATGCAGTTCCTGACCCAGGGTTACAGCCAATCGCTGGAGGAACTGGTCAACGGTGCGGTTTTCGCATCCGACACCGACGAAATGGTGCTGGTGAAGGATATCGAGATGTACTCGATGTGCGAGCACCACGTGCTGCCTTTCATCGGCAAGTGCCATATCGCCTACCTGCCCCAGGGCAAAGTGCTGGGACTGTCGAAATTCGCGCGCATCGTCGACATGTACGCGCGTCGACTGCAGATTCAGGAGCATCTGACCCGGCAGATCGCGGAAGCGGTGATGCAGGGGACCCAGGCGCGCGGCGGCGGCGTGGTGATCGAG
Source organism: Salinicola sp. (assembly GCF_982684285.1). NCBI lineage: Bacteria > Pseudomonadati > Pseudomonadota > Gammaproteobacteria > Oceanospirillales > Halomonadaceae > Salinicola > Salinicola sp. The sequence continues at coordinate 20,000 of NZ_CEXLVS010000036.1, forward strand.
GCCCAGCACATGTGCATGATGATGCGGGGAGGGGAGAAGCAGAACTCCAGCATGAAGACATCGGTAATGTTGGGCAGCTTCCGCAAGAATCAGACCACGCGCCAGGAATTCCTGATGCTGGTCAACGGTCGCTGAGGACCGCTTTGCCTGGCCCCGCTCGGGCCCCCGGTAACGGTTCCGTATGGATAGCCGCAAGGACAGCAGGATGGACGGTCGCCTTTCCCATTTCGACGATGAAGCCCAGGTCGGAGAGATCGCGTGCAACGATGGCAAGCGCTATCCCTTCGACTTCTCCCAATGGCGCGGTCGCGGCCTGCCGAGCGCCGGAACGCCAGTGCGCTTCGAACTCCGCGGCGGCCGGGCCATTCAGGTTTTCAACCGCCCCGAGGCCCAGCGACGTGCCAGCACCACCCGTGACGTCGATGGCAGGACCCGGCGCAAGATGCTGTCGCACTGGGCGCTGGCCGCTTTCGTCGTGGCCGTTGCCGGGGTCAGCGCGGGGCGCTATGCGCCGGCGGTGGAAGCGGTGGCTATCGTGCTGGCGTGGCTGGGGTTGCGTCACGTGCATCGCGAACCCCAGCGCCTGAACGGGCAGTGGCTGAGCGGTATCGCCATCGTGGTGGCCGTGGGCGTGACACTGTGGGCCCAGTGGTGGTGAGTGCGCTCGCTTCGAGTTCGTGAGCGGCATCCGGCGTCGGGCGCGGATCGACTCGGCGTTCGGCTCTGGCGGGGCGCGAATGCGACTGGCACGAGTGACGTTAACGCGCCATCCTGTCCAGTAGAATCGTGGCGGCTGACTCGTTTTCACGGGGGCCAGCCACGACCGACCCCCGTTGCACGCCGACTCGTGGCAACAGCCGGGCGGGTAGGCGGCACACCCGCTTCCGGCGAGCACATCCAGGAAGGAGTGAATCATGCAATCCGTTAAAGAGAGTGCGCTGTTCAGGCCCTTTGCCTATATCGATGGCAATTGGGTCGCGGCCGACAGCGGCGAGCAGATCGACGTCGACAACCCCGCCAATGGCGAAATTCTCGGGCGCATGCCGCGCCTGGGGGGCGCCGAGACCGAGCGCGCCATCGAAGCCGCGGAAGCGGCGTTGCCGGGCTGGCGCAATCACACGGCGCTGGAGCGTGCCGATATCCTGATGAAGTGGTACGAGCTGATGCTCGAGCACAAGGATGAGCTGGCCGCGATCATGACTGCCGAGCAGGGCAAGCCGGTCAAGGAAGCGGCGGGGGAGATCGTCTACGCCGCGAGCTTCATGCGCTGGTTCGCCGAGGAGGCACGTCGTATCTATGGCGACACCATCCCTGCGGCCAACACCCGGCAGCGTATCGTCGTCACCAAGCAGCCGGTAGGCGTCGTCGGCGCCATCACGCCTTGGAATTTCCCCTCGTCGATGATCACGCGCAAGGCGGCTGCCGCACTGGCGGCGGGCTGCACCATCGTGATCAAGCCCGCCAGCCAGACCCCGTTCTCCGCGACGGCGCTGGCCGCACTGGCAGAGCAGGCCGGTGTTCCCCGCGGCGTCTTCAACGTGGTGCCGGGCAAGGCCAGCGAGATCGCCAAGGCGATGACCGACTCTTCCGTGGTACGCAAGGTCACCTTCACCGGCTCCACCGAGGTCGGTAGCTCCTTGATGGCCAATGCTGCCCAGCATATCCAGAAGATCTCGCTGGAGCTCGGCGGCAACGCGCCTTTCCTGGGGTTCGAGGATGCCGACCTGGACGCGGCGGTCGAAGGGGCCATCGCCTCCAAGTTTCGCAATGCCGGCCAGACCTGCGTCTGTACCAACCGTTTCCTGGTCCAGTCCAGCGTGATCAATGCGTTCAGCGAAAAGCTGGCCGCCGCCATGAACAGTGAACTCAGGGTCGGCGACGGTTTCGAGGAAGGGGTCAATATCGGCCCACTGATCGACGACGATGCCGTGGCCAAGGTGACCGATCACATCAAGGACGCCACCGACAAGGGGGCCCAGCTGCTGCTCGGCGGCCACGAACACTCCCTCGGCGGGCGCTTCTTCTCGCCCACGCTGATCAGCCACGCCACCCCGGAGATGAAGGTGGCGAGCGAGGAGACCTTCGGTCCGCTGGCGGCGGTGTTCCCGTTCGAGACCGAGGAGGAGGCGGTGCGGCTGGCCAACGATACCCAGTTCGGGCTGGCATCCTATTTCTACTCGAAGGACCTCGGCCGCGTCTGGCGGGTGGCGGAAGCGCTCGAGTACGGCATGGTCGGCATCAATACCGGTCTGATCTCCAACGCCAGCGCGCCGTTCGGTGGCGTCAAGGCCTCCGGATTGGGCCGCGAAGGCTCCAAGTACGGTC
>NZ_CEXLVS010000037.1:0-22093 GCF_982684285.1 Salinicola sp.
AGGGGCGGGCACCGGGGACGACGGTCTCAAGAGGACTCGAGGTTGGGGCGCTGCTCTTCGGCGGATAGAATCTCCCGCCCGAATCCCTGCATGTTGGGCCGAGAACTCGACACCCGGCCAGACGGGCCTTACCAAGAAACATTAAGATCCACGAATACCAGTCGAAGTATCTCTTTCGCGCGGCCGGACTGGCCGGTCCGAATGGGCGCTTTTGTAGCACGGTCGATGAGGCCGTGGCGGCCTATGAGGAGCTCGAGACCGAGCTCTGCGTCGTCAAGGCCCAGATCCACGCGGGCGGACGCGGCAAGGCGGGGGGCGTGAAGCTCGTGCGCTCGGCGGAGGAGGCGCGGGAGGCGGCGCGTGAGTTCGTTCGACAGCACCGGGAGGATCCCGGCAGTTGGGTGTTGAGCATCGCCTCGATTCGCGATCCGGATCTGGTTCACCGTCGCTCCCTGAGCGAGCCGTTGGGACCGGACCGGATCCAGGAGGCGGAGCGCTACCTCGAGGACGTGCTGGGCCTGCGGCGGGAGGAGGGCACCGCGGGGCTGGCGAGGTTCTGGATGCCGGCCCAGGCGCATCACCTCAACCAGCTGGCCGCCGACTCCCGCCACGCCGCCGGCCGCCGGTCATCGCCGGGAGCATCGCGGCGATTGGCCGTGTGCGCGGATCATGCGGCAACGATCACGATGGCGGAGAAGTACGCGTTCTATCTGGTGATGGCGTCGGACAGCGGACGTTATTCGCCGGTCGAGATCGAGACCCTGGCGCGGTCGCTGTGCGATGTGCTGAGTCGTTTCTACCGCGATGCCGAAAGGATGCTGTCGGCATGGCAGGTCTGGGAAACCGTGCTGAGCGAGGATGAAACGCCGGACGAGGTCTCTCTGGCGGATGATATCGCCTGGCACCGGCGCGACCCCGGCTCCTCCTTCCACTGGCTGACCCCGTCACGGTCGCTGACCTGGCTCGAGCCGGGGGTACGGCCGACCCTGGCGCGATTCACGGCGATCTCGCTGGCAGGGCCGCTTAACGAAGCGCTATGGCAGGCGCCGCAGCCGTTGGCGCCGCAAGACAGAGAGGCGCTGGGAGAGTGGATAGAGCACCAGTATTCGCTGCAGGGGGCCTCGGGCCTGGTCGACTTCCTGGATTTTCTGAGCGAGGCGGGAGATCGTCAGGACTACCAGATCAACTATGCGCCCTACACGCTGAATCGCACTCGTCTGGAGGCGGAAATCGCGATTCTCGAATCGGGAGAGTGCGCGGAAGAGGACCGCGTTCATCTGATGCGGCTGAAGCACGTGCGGGACAACGCCTGTCACTGCAACGATCAGGACATGACGGCCTGGGATATCGCGCAGCTGGTGGATCTGGCGGTGGCTGGACGACAGCTCGACTGGCTCGACGAGGCCCGCCTGTCACACTATCTGGACGCCGCCATGCGCCTGGCGGAGCGCCACTACAGCAGCTGGCGGGATTATGCCGAGGGGCTGTACAGCGGCTTCGGATTCTTCATGGATGACACCCCCGAACGCGAGGCTTTCCTGCTGCGCTTCCGGGAGGCGCTCAGCGCCTGGCTGGAGGCCGAGCCGCTGTTGGCCGGCGCCTGGGCGAGTCTCGATTTTCCGGGCAGTCCCATGACGCATTGGACATCGCTTCATGTCGATATTCTTCCCGGTGAACCCCATCGTTTACATTAACGCTGTTCATTAACCGACAACACTCGCCAAAGCGTTTTCGATGGCATATGATCTCCGCTGCGCTACGTCCGCTGGAAAGAGGACGTGGCTTTTTTCTGTCCGATTGATCGATGATTCGAGCCCAATACAGGCCGTTCTGGCGGTGACACCTCGGCAAGATGTGTCACCACCACAGCGACTCCATTTCGCCGGGCGACTCCCCATGAGTCGTCGATAAGAAGGCGGCGCCCGTAACGGCTCACAGGCGAACGAGGTCGCGCTGAATGCTAAGACGCACAGCCATGGGACTGGCACTGGTGATGGTCATATCCGGTTGCTCCGCCCCGGTAAAACAACAACAGGTCAACGCGCAGTATTCACTCCCTCTGGTCAAGACTCGCACCGTCGCGGTCGACATTCCCAAGAGCGCGCCGCCGGCGCCTCAAGCGATCCAGGATTTTCGGCCGCAGCATGTCTCTCCCGCGGTGATTCGAAAGGCCCTGCTGGACGAGCATCGGCGGTGGGTCGGGACGCCTTACGTACTCGGGGGGACGACGCATCACGGTATCGACTGTTCCGCGTTGATGCAGCACGTGTTCGGAGAGGCCTTCGCTTTCGAGCTGCCGCGCACGACCGAGGAGCAGGTCCTGGAGGGCGATCGGGTTGCGGAGCAGAACCTCAAGGCAGGGGACCTGGTCTTCTTTCAGCCACCCGGACCCTACAACCATGTCGGCGTCTACGTGGGCGATGGTTACTTTCTTCACGCCTCGTCGTCCCAAGGGGTGAAGCTGTCTCGTCTCGATAACGTCTACTGGAAGCGGTACTACTGGCAGGCGCGCCGGCCGGTCGAACGTACGCAGCTGGCTCAGCGGGTCATGCTGGCCAACGAAGGTTGAGTGGGGGCAAGTCGTGCGACGGCGCTTCCGGTCGCGGGCTCGTCCCGATGCCGCTGGGGCGGGGAGCGCGGTACTCGACCGGCGAAGCATGAACAGGAAAAAGTGAATATAGAACGCCTATAAAAAGGGCAGCCGCTTGGCTGCCCTTTTTGCGTGGGGCACATCCCCACCGGTCCAATCGGCCCCCTGCGGGAGGCCGGTGCGATGATCAGTGCTCGTGACCGCCCTCGCCATGGACATGGCCATGGGACACTTCTTCTTCGGTCGCTTCGCGAACTTCGGCGATCTCGACATCGAAGTTCAGTTTCTCGCCAGCCAGGGGATGGTTGCCGTCGACCGTTACGGTGTCACCTTCCACCTTGGTCACGGTGACCATCAGCGGGCCTTCCTGGGTCTGTGCCTGAAACTGCATGCCCGGTTCGACGGCGTCGACGCCCTGGAAGGCGTCCCGCGGGACTTCCTGAACCAGCGCCGGCTGGACTTCACCGTACCCTTCGCTCGGCGCGACGGCGACCTGGAGCTTGTCACCGCTACCGTGGCCTTCGAGTTCTTTCTCGAGCCCCGGAATGATGTTGCCCGCACCGTGTAGATAGGTCAGCGGATCGCGACCTTCGGAACTGTCCAGGACTTCACCAGCATCGTTGGTCAGTGTGTAGTGGAACGCGACCACGGAGTTCTGGGCAATCTGCATCTCGAAACCTTTGCGTTTGTGCATGTCTGTCACATCCTAACGCGCCACAGCCTTTCTGTCAGGTCGCAATGACCAGGAAGTCGGCCCGGTCGAGTCCAGCCTGCCGCGAACGGCCGTTGTGATAGTTGCGCCACCCCAAGGGTGTGGTTACCCTGACTTCCACGATAGATCACCGTGATTCTGCGGCCGAGGAGAAGTTCGTCATGACCGTTTTTGTCGTTTGGCTCGTTGCCTTCGCCGTTTTTCTGTTTCTGCTGCTAAGGGCGTGGGATGGCGCCCTCGGTGGGATGATCAAGCGTCGGCTGCCGGCCCAGTTGCAGGGGGATCCCGCTCAGGATCGCTGGATCATGTCGGCGGCGCTGGCGGTACTGGGCGCGACGTTCATCATCAAGCCGGTGTCCATGCTTCTGACCCTGATTCTGCTGGCCATTGGCATTTGGGTGGGCCTGCGCGTTGCCTGCTGGGCCATGCGTAAAGCCAATCTGCACTGATGACGGAAGCGCCGGTTGCCTCGACCGGCTCGTGCGCGCCAACGGGCGGTGCTGGAGATCAGCATCGCCCGTTCTGGTTTCGAGGTCGGTGATTAGAGCCAGGTGGAGAGGGTGATCGAGCCGAACTGGTCGCCATCATCCTGCGATTCGAACTCGTGGGTGCGCCAGACGGAGCTGTAGGTCAGCTGCCAGCGATCCCAGGATACGGCGAGACCGAGCTGGGCGTCGCCCACCCAGGGGCGACGGTCGACGGAGTGGCTGTCCTCGAAGGTGGTGCCGTCGAGCAGCATGTTGTATGCCATCAGCCGACCCTCGAGATTGGCGAACACGTACCAGTTGAAGCCGCTGTCTTTTTCGAAGAAGATCCTGCTGCCTTGGGAGGGCGCCACCGCCGGCACGCCGAAGCTCTTGTCCAGCCCTTGTCCCAGGCGCATCCCGAGACCGGTCGCGCCATAGGTATAGAGATTGCCGACCGCCAGTCCGACCGACGGCCCATACTCGGCTTCCAGCCCGCCCAGCCGGCCCTGTTTCCACCAGGCGGTCTGGTAGGCGACGTTGACGAAGGGCTCGTTGTGCAACTGATTGTGCCAGCCTTCTGGTTCGTCGCTGTCCACCAGGTGGTGGAAGTTGTTCTGGACGGTATGACCGCCGGCGCCAGGGCCGACAAGGCCGACATCGAAAAAGAGACCGCTGGTGCGACGCCATCCGGTCAACTGCTGGTCATCGAACAGGGAGAGCCCGGCATAGAGAACGCCAGCGTAGGGGCGATCGTCCTCGATCAAGCGCCTCTCGTCGATGTCCTCCGGCGTGTAGATCTGTTGCCCGAAGCGGTAGGAGGCACCGTCCAGCGAGGCGGCGCTCCAGCCCGGAATCAGGTCGGCGAGGTCGCGGGTCCAGTGACCCCGATCAGGCTTGAACGACCAGTCGGCTTCGATGCCGTTGGTGTAATGACCGTCATCACCGCTGGCGAAGATATCGTTTTCCGACTTCAGCGTCAGGATGCCGTCCGCCCACGCGGTACTCGAGATGGCTGCCAGAGCCATGGCCAGGCCGGTTCGCGACCAAATGTGTCCCTTCATGTTCCGCCTTATTCCCTTAACACGAATGATGGATCTGCGGGACATACAATAGCGTACGTAAAACGGCGGGGACATAAAAAATTAGTATCACGCTAACAGAAAGCGGCGCCCAAGGGCGCCGCTGGCATATCGTCTAGCTGTCGTGGTGCTGTCAGTAAGGAGCGACGCTGACGCTCGAGCCGCTGGCGACCAGCTTGACGCGCCGGCCGACCTGCCAGTTGCGGTCCGCCTTCTGGACGACCACGACGTTCTGCCCGCTGTCCTGGCGAATCTCCAGCTCGTAGCCATCGACGCGGTCGGTGGCCTGCTGAATCTTGCTGCCGGCCACGGTACCGCCGATGGCGCCCGCCGCGGTCGCCAGGGTGCGTCCGGAGCCGCCGCCGACCTGATTGCCCAGCAAGCCGCCGATGACCGCACCGCCCAGGCTGCCCAGAACGCTCTCGCCATTGCCACCCTGAATCTGTACCGGTCGCACCGACTGGATGGTGCCGTAGCTCACGGACTGCGCCGTGCCCGCTTGATCCCCCCGATAGACGTCACCCGAGTAGGTCGAGGTATTGGTACATCCCGCCAGAGCCAGCAGGCTCATGACCAGTGCAGGGGCGATGAGTCGTTTCATGATCGATTCTCCTTAACATCCAGGTATGGCTTCGTGCCCAGTACATTAAAACAGTGTTCTAAAACTAGTCCAGTGCTAATGAACGCCGTCGGCACTGCACCCGACACGGATTGAGTGTAGGAGCCGCTGGCGATTCCTGCCTCTCACCCCTGGCGATCGCGGTCGTCCTCGGAAAAGTCCAGGCTGCCGCTGTCGACGAGAGCCGCCAGCAGACGCGCGCTGTCCGGGTGGTCGAGTGCGCTGGCATCTATACGGCCGCTCGACGCCAGTACCCGGGCCAGTTCGAGAGGACATTCGACGGCGTCTCCGTCGACGAACAGGGTAGCATTGGCCTCGTCCAGCCGGTGCCACGCGAAACGCGAGCCAAGGCTGCGAGTCAGTTCGCCGCCGCTCTCGAGCGTGGCGCGCAGCGCTGCCGGTGCGGTGGGAGAGTCCGGCGGAGCCAGCTGGTCCAGGTATTTTGGCTGGGTCATGGCACGCCCGAACCATTGCGCCATCTGGTCGGGACGATCGATGACGTCCAGCAGCAGCCTGCGCACGCGGGCCACGGCCTGCTCGTCCAGCTCGCCAGGGGCGAACGGGGGTTGCAGGTCGGGATCGGCGTAGCGCTGGCTGTCGCCGAGCTGTTCACCGATATAGTCGGCGAAGGAGGTGACGATCTCGTCGGCGGAAGGGGCCCGGAAACCGATCGAGTAGGTCAGGCAATCCTCGGCTTCGCTGACACCGTGATGCGCGACGCCCGGCGGGAGGTAGAGCATGTCGCCCGGCTCGAGCACCCACTCCTGATCGGCCTGCACGGTGAAGTCTTCGAGGATGCGCAGGTCGATCCCTGGGATCAAGCGGGCACTCGCGCCGGGGCTGCCGCCCAGCTGCCAGCGCCGGCGTCCGCTGGCCTGGAGTAGAAAGACGTCGTACTGGTCGACGTGCGCGCCCACGCTGCCGCCAGGCGGCGCGTAGCTGCCCATGATGTCGTCGAGCCGCCAACTGGGCAGAAAATCGAAGGACTCCAGCAGCTCGGCGACCTCTGGCACATAGTGGTCCACCGCCTGCACCAGCAGCGACCAGCCGCTGGCGGGCAGGCGAGCGAAGGTGTCCTCGTCGAACGGTCCGTGGCTGACCTGCCACGCCTTGTCTGGTCCCTGCTCCTCCACCAGCCTGGCCTCGACTCCCTCTTCACAGGCGAGACCCGCCAGATCGTCCGGCTCCAGGGGCGAGACGAAGTCGGGAAACGCACCGCGTATCAGCAGCGGCGATTTCTGCCAGTGCTGGCTGAGAAACTGGGCGGGGGTGAGACCGCCCAGCAGCGTGCGTGGCTTGTTGGCTGACGTCATGTCGATCTCCTGGACGAAAACGTGCGTAGCGCCTTCAGAGCGCCTTGGCCTGATCGATGGCGTTACCGATGTAAGTTGCCGGTGACAGGGCCTTGAGTTCGGTCTTCACCTCGTCCGGCAGCGCCAGCGTATCGATGAAGGCGGCAAAGCCGGCCTGGTCGATGCGCTTGCCGCGGGTCAGCTCCTTGAGCTTCTCGTAGGGCTTCTCGATCCCGTAGCGGCGCATGACCGTCTGGATCGGCTCGGCCAGCACCTCCCAGCTCTGGTCGAGATCGTCGTCGAGACGCTGTGGGTTGGCTTCCAGCTTGCCGATGCCCTTGAGTGCCGCTTCGTAGGCGATCAGGCCATAGGCCAGGCCGACTCCGAGGTTGCGCAGCACGGTAGAGTCGGTCAGGTCGCGCTGCCAGCGGGAGATGGGCAGTTTTCGCGCCAGGTGGTCGAGCAGTGCGTTGGCCAGCCCCAGGTTGCCCTCGGAGTTCTCGAAGTCGATCGGGTTGACCTTGTGGGGCATGGTGGAGGAGCCGATCTCGCCGGCGACGGTGCGCTGCTTGAAGTAGCCGAGCGAGATGTAGCCCCACACGTCGCGATCGAAATCGATCAGGATGGTGTTGAAGCGGCTGATGGCATCGAACAGCTCGGCGACGTAGTCATGCGGTTCGATCTGGGTGGTATAGGGATTGAACGTGAGTCCGAGCGACTCGACGAAGGCGCGGGCATTCTCGGCCCAATCCACTTCCGGATACGTCGCCAGGTGCGCGTTGTAGTTGCCGACGGCACCATTGATCTTGCCCAGCAGCTCGACGGAGGCTATCTGCTTGAGCTGGCGCTGCAGGCGATAGGCGACGTTGGCCATCTCCTTGCCCAGCGTGGTGGGGCTGGCGGTCTGGCCGTGCGTTCGCGACAACATCGGCTGTTCGGCATGCTCGTGGGCCAGTCGGGCGATCGCATCATGGACCGCCTGCATCGTCGGCGTCAGGGCATCGAGGCCGTCACGCATCATCAGTGCGTAGGACAGGTTGTTGATGTCCTCGCTGGTACAGGCGAAGTGCACGAACTCCGTGATCGCGTGGAGCTCAGGCTGATCGGCGATGGCCTCCTTGATGAAGTACTCGACCGCTTTCACGTCGTGGTTGGTGGTGCGCTCGATGATCTTGATGCGCTCGGCATCGGTCACCGAGAACTCCCTCACCAGCTTGTCCAGAAAGGCCTGCGCTTCGGCGGAAAGCGGCGGCACCTCGGCGATGCCGGGGTGGGCCGCCAGACGTTCCAGCCAGCGCACCTCGACGGTAACGCGCGCCCGGATCAGTCCGAACTCGCTGAAATGTTCGCGCAGCGGGGCGGCCTTGGCGGCGTAGCGGCCGTCGACGGGGGAAAGAGCGGTCAGTGCGGAGAGTTCGATCATCGTGGATTCCCGGGACATCGCGCGAGCAGGCAGCTCGCGATTGAGAGATTCGTGCGGCTCAATTCATCGGCTCGACGTCAGTGGCCGTCGAGTTCGCGCAGCGTGCGCTTGATGGCGCCGCGCTGGAAGATCAGGCGCCAGCGGCGTCCCCCTTGCTGGTGCCAGAGCAGGGCGAAGCGAACGCCGGCGAGCAGGGCCGTGCGTATGCGTTCCGGCATCATTCGACTCTGCAGCAAACTGGGCTCTCCCTGTACCACGATCCGATAACGGAAGGTGGAGAGCGTTTCCTGGTAGAGCTCGCCGAGGCTCGCGATCACGTTCTCGTGCGTTTCGCTGAAGTGCTCGGCCTGGCCCTGGACACGCCCCAGCCGTTGGCCGAGTGTGTTCATCATGGCGCTGTCCTTGCGCAGTTTCTGCATCAGCAACACCATTGAAAAGCCGTAGCGCATGACGGCCGGTTGCGCGCTCTGGCGTGACATGACCGCCAGCAGCGTGTCGATGCCCAGGCGCAGGTTGTTGTGGTGGCCGCCGTAGATCGACTCGAAACTGGGCGGATCGGTGTCCAGCGTGGCGTGGATCAGGGTATTCCAGGCGCGCTCGTCGCACTGCCCCGTGCGGGCCAGTTGATCGACCACGGACGCCGCCTGGAACACGCCGGCCAGGGCCAGTGCCTGTCGGCCGTTGCTATCGAGCGGTGCCGATTGAATGGGCGTCGGGTTCATGCCGAGCGCTGGCTCCCTGTCATGGCGGTGGGGGTGTTGGTGAGTTCCGCGACGGCCGCGCCATCGGCGGTTCCGGTGGCGCGAATGACAGCGCCGCCCAGGCAGATTTCGCCATCGTAGAGCACCAGCGACTGGCCCGGGGTGACGGCCCGCTGCGGCTCATCGAACCGAACCTCGAGTTCGCCATCGGCCAGCAGCGTCACCTCGCAGGGAACGTCGCGCTGGCGATAGCGGGTCTTGGCGCTCAGGCGTGACGCTCCCGGAGGCGTTCCCGCGATCCAGGCTGCCGGTTCGCAGTAGACGGTATCGCTGTAGAGCAAGGGGTGTTCGCCCTGAGCGACGATGAGAACGTTGCGCTCGAGATCCTTGGCGGCGACGAACCACGGATCCTCGCTGTGGTTCCTGAGCCCGCCGATGCCCAGGCCACGTCGTTGGCCCAGGGTGTAGTACATCAGGCCCGTATGCTCGCCGATCACGTCGCCTTCGGGCGTTTCGATCCGCCCGGGCTGTGCGGGGAGGTACTGCTTGAGAAAGTCACTGAACCGGCGCTCGCCGATGAAACAGATCCCGGTGGAGTCCTTCTTGCTCGCCGTCGCCAGGCCGTGACGCTCCGCCAAGGCCCGCACCTGCGGTTTCTCCAGCTCGCCGACGGGAAACAGTGTCCTGTCGATGGCGGCACCGGGAACCGCATGCAGGAAATAGCTCTGATCCTTGTTGCCGTCCAGCCCCTTGAGCAGTTGGGCTCGACCGTTCCCGTCGCGGCCTTTTCTCACGTAGTGGCCGGTCGCGATCAGGTCGGCACCGAGCATCTCGGCGTAGTCGAGGAAGACTTTGAACTTGATCTCGCGGTTGCACAGGATATCCGGGTTGGGGGTGCGCCCGGCCTGATACTCGGCGAGGAAGTGCTCGAAGACGTTGTCCCAGTATTCGGCGGCGAAGTTGGCCGTATGCAGCTTGATCCCGAGGGTCCCGCAGACCGCCTCGGCGTCCGCCAGGTCTGCCATGGCCGTGCAGTACTCGGTGCCGTCGTCCTCGTCCCAGTTCTTCATGAACAGGCCCTCTACGTGGTATCCCTGCTCGAGCAACAGCAGGGCAGTCACGGAAGAGTCGACGCCGCCCGACATGCCGACGATGACTGTCGGGGGGGCTTCGCTGAGTGCGTGCACGGTATCGCTGGTTGCGCTGGCTGTGGTCATGGCGATTTCCGGGGCAGGTGAGGGCGGGCCGTGAGACCCGGCTCGCCAGTGGCGATGCCCGGCGAGCTTGCAGGATCCGAATCATTGGCCCGACTCGAAAATGAGCGGCCCGCGATTATAGCCGAAAGCGGGGGATCGCATCGAGTCCTGCGCAATTTCCCGGAGGGTGGGGGTGTCGCGACACGGTTGCTGCCGATCCGCTTCCCGCTCAGCGCTCGCGAATGACCTCGAGCGGATAGCGGCGGCCGTCGCGGGTGTCGCGCAGCCGCTGCATCACGACCGGGCTGCGCAGACGGTGGCTGCGGTCGAGATCGTCGATCTCGTCGAAGGTGAGCCAGTGGGTGCCGATGATGCCTTTGTCCAGCGCATTGCCCAGATGGGCCAGCGGCAGGCTGAGAAACGCATGGCTGTGGAAGGTGAGGCCGTCCGGCGTCTGGTGGACGTAGAGCCCCAGATAGTCGGTGATGGCGACCTGCCAGGCCGACTCTTCGCGCACTTCCCGCTCGGCGGCCGCGATCAGGCGCTCACCCCGTTCCAGATGGCCTGCGGGTTGATTGAATAGGCTGAACGGGCCGCCGCGGTCCTCCTCCACCATCAGGTAACGGCCTGCTCGCTCCACTACCACCGCAACGGTCACGCGAGGCGTCCAACGGTTCATGTCATCATTCTCCCGACTCGATGCTCTGCCCTCGACACCCGGCCGCGGGACCCCAGCCGATCATACCCGGTCTACGCCAATTCGAAAGCCCGCTATCGGCAACCACATGCCGGATGTCTGGGCACGGCAGCGCGCTTCAGCGCTTGCGGGAGGAGGCCGGGCGCCGGTTCGTGTCGCGCGCGGGCATGCGCCGGGGGACGTTCACCGTCTCGCTGCGCCAGTGACCCGACGGCAGGCCGTCGAGCCGCCACGGGCCGATTCCGACGCGGATCAGGCGCAGGGTCGGATGGCCCACGTGTGCGGTCATTCTGCGTACCTGGCGGTTGCGCCCCTCGCGCAGTTCGATCTCCAGCCAGGTCGTCGGCACCGACGCCCGGTAACGCACGGGCGGATCGCGGGGCGGCGGTTCCGGTTGCGCGAGCCTTCTGATCCTGACCGGGCGAGTCGGCCCGTCGTTCAAGGTAACGCCTTCGCGAAGCGCCTTCAGCGCCTGCTGGTCCGGTTCGCCTTCCACCTGGATCCAGTACTGCTTGGGCAGCTTGTGACGCGGATCGCTGATGCGATGGATCAGGGCGCCGTCATCGGTCAGCAGCAGCAGTCCCTCCGAGTCGTAATCCAGGCGACCGGCGGGATAGACGCCGGCCACGTCGAGATAGTCGGCCAGCGTCGGCCGGCCCTGGGCGTCGGTGAACTGGCAGAGAACGTTGTAGGGTTTGTGCAGCAGGTAGATTCGGCTCATGTCGGGCCTTCCGCGTTGGCCGTGGGCCGGTTCCGGGGCGCGACCGGGGCGTCTCCCCGTGGCAGATGCCGCCGATCGAGACTATTTTCAGGGAAGGCTTGCATACGGGCCCCATCGGCCGCATCTTCAAGGAACTTCGGGTCTTCAACGGTATCCAATACCTTACCGAGTCCCGGCTTGTCGTATCCGAGCCGATGCATCCAGGGATTCATCCTTACTATGTCAGAAATCTTGAATAGCTTGTCGCCTTGCCTCGCCAGGGAGCCGGCCTGCATGGGCATGTCGCGGCCTCCCGATCCTGAACGCGAGGAGCAGGGCGATGTTGCCGAACAGGTGTCGGATCCGCAACTGGCGCCGCCGCCCATGTACAAGGTCGTGCTCTACAACGACGACTACACGCCGATGGAGTTCGTCGTCGAGGTACTGCAGCGATTCTTCGCCATGGATAGCGAGAAGGCGGTCCAGATCATGCTGGCCGTCCACACCCAGGGGAAGGCGACCTGCGGCATCTTCACCCGTGACGTGGCGGAAACCAAGTGTCACCTCGTCAACGAATATGCGAAAGAGTGCGAGCATCCTCTCATGTGCGACGTGGATGCCGCAGAGTAGATGGCGGACACACATCGTCGACGCTTTTGTCTTCGAAGACTTGCGAAACCGCTGTTTGTGCCCGATTGTGAAAGTGCCGACCGACGCCCTCAGTGGCTAAAAGGGGACTGCCATGTTGAGTAAAGAACTTGAACTCACCCTGAACACGGCCTTCACCGTGGCGCGCTCCAAGCGACACGAGTTCATGACCGTGGAGCACTTGCTGCTGGCGCTTCTCGATAATGCCTCGGCAGCCGATGTGCTGAACGCCTGTGGGGCGAATCTGGAAAAGCTTCGTGCCGATCTGCAGGACTTCATCAACTCTACGACCCCGCTGATTCCCGAGGACCAGGAGGATCGGGAGACCCAGCCGACGCTTGGCTTCCAGCGCGTGCTTCAGCGCGCCGTCTTCCATGTTCAATCCTCCGGCAAGAGCGAGGTGACCGGCGCCAACGTGCTGGTGGCGATCTTCTCCGAGCAGGAGAGCCAGGCGGTCTACTTCCTCAAGCAACAGAGCGTGGCGCGGGTGGATGCGGTCAACTACATCGCCCACGGCATTTCCAAGGTTGCCGGCCATGGCCAGTCCCAGCAGCCCTCCCAGGAGTCCGAGGAGGGTGAAGAGGCGGCGACCGAAAACGGCCAGAACCCGCTGACCAGCTACGCCACGAACCTCAACGACCAGGCCCGCCTGGGCAAGATCGATCCGCTGATCGGGCGCGATCACGAGCTGGAGCGCGTGGTGCAGATCCTGGCCCGGCGCCGCAAGAACAACCCCTTGCTGGTTGGCGAGGCCGGCGTCGGCAAGACCGCCATCGCCGAAGGGCTGGCCAAGCGCATCGTCGAGGAGGACGTGCCCGACGTGATTGCCGATGCCGTCGTCTACTCGCTGGACATGGGGGCGCTGTTGGCGGGCACGAAGTACCGCGGCGATTTCGAGAAGCGGCTGAAGGGACTGCTGGCCGAGCTGCGCAAGCAGGACAACTCGATCCTGTTCATCGACGAGATTCACACGGTCATCGGTGCCGGGGCCGCATCCGGCGGTGTCATGGATGCCTCCAACCTGCTCAAGCCGCTGCTCTCCTCCGGCGAGTTGCGCTGCATCGGTTCGACCACGTTCCAGGAGTTCCGCGGCATCTTCGAGAAGGATCGGGCGCTGGCGCGCCGCTTCCAGAAGGTCGATGTGCCGGAGCCGACCGTCGAGGACACCATCCGTATCCTCAAGGGGTTGCGTGGCCGTTTCGAGGAGCATCATCAATTGAAGTACACCGATGCGGCGCTGGAGAGTGCCGCCCGGCTGGCGGATCGCTACATCAACG
The DNA here is from genome assembly GCF_982684285.1 of Salinicola sp. Taxonomy (NCBI): domain Bacteria; kingdom Pseudomonadati; phylum Pseudomonadota; class Gammaproteobacteria; order Oceanospirillales; family Halomonadaceae; genus Salinicola; species Salinicola sp. The sequence continues at coordinate 13,402 of NZ_CEXLVS010000037.1, forward strand.
ATCGTCACCTCCCGGACAAGGCGATCGACGTGATCGACGAAGCGGGGGCGCATCAGCGGCTGCTGCCGCCGGAAGCCCGCATCGCCACGATCGATGTCGATCAGGTCGAGGCGGTAGTGGCGTCCATCGCGCGGATTCCGCCGAAGAGCGTCTCCAGCTCAGACCGCAAGCTGCTCTCCAACCTGGATCGCGACCTGAAGATGCTGGTGTTCGGCCAGGACGAAGCGATCACCAGCCTGTCGGCGGCGATCAAGCTGTCCCGGGCCGGACTCAAGTCGCCGGACAAGCCGGTGGGCAGCTTCCTGTTCGCCGGCCCGACCGGTGTCGGCAAGACCGAGGTCGCTCGGCAGCTGTCGCACCTGATGGGCATCGAGCTGGTGCGCTTCGACATGTCCGAGTACATGGAGCGTCACACGGTGTCGCGTCTCATCGGGGCGCCCCCGGGCTATGTCGGTTACGACCAGGGCGGCCTGCTGACCGAGGCGATCACCAAGCAGCCTCACTGCGTGCTGCTGCTCGACGAGATCGAGAAGGCGCATCCGGAGGTCTTCAATCTGCTGTTGCAGGTCATGGACCACGGCCGTCTGACCGATAACAACGGCCGCGAGGCGGACTTCCGGCATGTGATCGTGATCATGACGTCCAACGCCGGTGCCGAGCAGATCTCGCGTCGCTCGATCGGCTTCCAGACCCAGGATCACTCGACCGATGGCATGGAGGTGATTCGTCGGACCTTCACGCCGGAGTTCCGCAATCGTCTGGACGGGATCATCCAGTTCCACGGTCTCGAACCCTCCATCGTGCGCAACGTCGTCGACAAGTTCCTGGTCGAGCTGCAGGCACAGCTCGACGAGAAGCGGGTGCAGCTCGATGTCGATGACGACGCCCGCGTCTGGCTGGCCGAGAAGGGGTACGATCCGGAAATGGGGGCTCGTCCGATGGCCCGAGTCATTCAGGAGAAGCTCAAGAAGCCGTTGGCCGAGATGATCCTGTTCGGCGACCTGGCCGAGAATGGCGGCATCGTGCACGTTCGGGTCGACAACGACGAGTTGCAGCTCGAGACCGAAGCCGAGATCGCCTGATATCCGGTCGCAGCAAGACGACAACGCCTCGCCATGGCAACATGGCGAGGCGTTTTTGGATTCGTACCATCTCTGGTTGCCCGCCTGACGAAGATGGGGGTGTCAGGCGTTGGTAAGGGCGGGAAGCCGTTCGGGCAGGGCGGAGCCGGGACAGGCTCGCGAGTTAGCGAGAGCGGTAGACGATACGCCCTTTGGAGAGGTCGTAGGGGGTCAACTCGACCTTGACCTTGTCGCCGGTCAGGATGCGGATGTAGTTCTTGCGCATTTTGCCGGAGATGTGTGCGGTCACGACGTGACCGTTCTCCAGTTCAACGCGGAACATGGTGTTGGGAAGCGTGTCGACCACGACGCCTTCCATTTCGATATGATCTTCTCGTGCCATATAGGCGATCCCTCTTGAACGTGTTGAGAACGGGGCTTGGTGTGAGGGCCTGACACGGCGCCTCGCGGTTGGCGATCGACGTGGAATACCGCGAAAGGCACGGGTGCCGTTCACGTCATCATCGAGCCAGCCCGCCCTTGGGCCTCTGAAGTGCGCGATATTATGGGCTATCTCGCCAGGGAAGGCAAAAATCCGCTGCAAATCGAATGGGCCCCGGCCTCTGGTCGGCCAGTGAACGCCCGAGCCTTGGTGAGCGGATCCAGCGCCACCGAATACTCCAGGCACCCACCGCATGGCCGCGTGAGTGCCGTGAATTCACGGTCCCGGCGCGATACGTCTGCGTGTCGCCATCACAGCGCCTTGGCGGGGACCATGCGTTGCCAGCGCCCCCCATTGAGGTACTCCAGCGGTTGATAGTCCTGCTTGTACTGCATCTTCTGGCAGGCGCGTATCCAGTAGCCGAGATAGAGATGGGGTAATCGGCGTTCACGCGCCAGCTCGATCTGGCTGAGTATGGCGAAGCTGCCGAGCGAGCGTCGTTCGAAGATCGGGTCGGGATCGAAAAACGTATAGATCGCGGAGAGCCCGTGGCCCAGGCAGTCGGTAGCGGCCACCGCCATCAGATGGTCGCCCAGCCGAAACTCCAGCAATTTGGCAAAGGGGTGTGCCTGGGTCAGGAACATCCGGTACTGCTCGCGGCTCGGAGGAAACATGTCGCCATCCGCATGCCGGGCGCGAATGTAGCGGGCATACAGCGAGTAGTGCTGCTCGTCGAATGTCGTCGGTCGCAGCCGCGTGGTCAGGTCCCGGTTGCGATTGATCAGTTTGCGTTGGGTCCGGCTGGGCGCGAAGTCCTCGACCGGAATTCTGACGGAGGTGCAGGCGCTGCAGGCCTCGCAGTGGGGGCGATAGAGATTGCTGCCACTTCGTCGGAAGCCCAGCAGGGTGAGGGCGTCATAGACTTCGGGCGCCACGGTTTCCTCGGGGTCGAGAAACAGCGTGGTCGCCTCCCTTCCCTTCAGATAACTACAGGGGTGGGGCACCGTCAGGAAGAAACGAAGATCGCGTGCCTGACGCTGCGGGTTGTTCGCATTGTCGCTGCTCACGGTGGCTCCGTTGGCCAGAGGCCGGCCGGGGTGGGTGCATGGACATTTTGTTCAAGATAGCCGATGAAGCGCTCGCGGGCGATGTCTCTGGCACCCATGCTGGCCAGGTGGGGAGTGTGCATCTGACAGTCGATCAGGGCGAAATCGTGATGCTGGAGTCGCCGCGCCAGCTGTACCAGGGCGACTTTCGAGGCGTCGGGTACGCGGCTGAACATCGACTCCCCGAAGAAGATGCGACCGATCGACAGGCCGTAAAGGCCGCCCACCAGTGTTTCCGCCTGCCAGACCTCGACGCTGTGCGCGTGCCCCATGCGGTGAAGGTCAAGATAGGCCTGTCGCATGGCGTCGTCGATCCAGGTTCCTTCCGCATCCGCGCGAGTCTCCGCGCAGGCGGCGATGACTCGTCCGAAGGCGTGGTCGAACGTTACCGTGAAGCCACCATTGCGAAGCCGCTTGGCCAGACTCCTGCGGACCCGTATCTCTTCGGGGAAGAGCACCATGCGTGGATCGGGAGACCACCACAGGATCGGCTGGCCCTCTGCATACCAGGGAAAGACGCCCTGGCGGTAGGCGCACAACAGCCAGTCCGGTGTCAGTCCGCCCCCCGCGGCCAGCAGGCCGTGCGGTTCATCAAGCGCTTGGGAAACCGGTGGAAAGGCGACGAGGTGAGGAGGTAGCCAGGGCAGCATGCAGGGACCTGATGGGAGAGCGGTCCACAGCATATCAAACACCGGAGCGATGGTTCTCGCCATCTCTTCGCTGAAAGTGGCATCAAGAATTTGCCGACCTGCGCCGATAGATTCACGACTCCTCAAATTGTGGAAAGAATCATGGCAGCACTCCGACAGCGTCTTCGCCATGCCAGTATCGGCACCAAACTGGCCATTATCGTCGCTTTATTGCAGGTCGTCGTACTCATGGGGCTGGCTTTCGCCATGGCCCAGGCAAGCACATCGCAACTGCGCGAGGCCACGACCCACGAGTTGAAGACCCAGCAGGAGTCGGTCTCCGCCATGCTGTCGCTGTTCGATTACAGCCTCCAGCAACAGGCGGACCGGTTCCTCAATATCTTCTCGGACCAGTATTCGGGGCGGTTCGCGCTGAGCCCGGATCAGCGCGTCGAGGTCTCCGGACGCCAGACCCCGACCCTCAGGGACGGGCTCGAGGTGCTCAACGACAACACCTGGAAGCTCGATCGTTTCAGCGCGCAGACCGGCACGCCAGCGACGATCTTCGCGCGTGACGGTGACGACTTCGTGCGCATCGCGACCTCTCTCAAGGACCAGAACGGCAAGAGGGCGATGGGGACACTGCTCAACCGGGAATCCAAGAGTTACGCCAAGCTGATGGCGAACCAACCCTATATCGGACTCGCCAAGCTCTTCGGCACCTCCTACATCACCAAATATCAGCCGATACAGGATGGCGACGGCAAGGTGGTCGGCGCGCTGTTCGTGGGCGTCGACATCAGCGCCGAGATGGGCCAGGTCCAGAACCGCATCCGTGCGATGGGGATCGGCAGCGCCGGCTACACCATGCTGATTTCGGCCGCCGGTGATCGCAAGGGCGAGGTCATCGCGGGAGGCCCCTTGGAAGGACAGAACCTGTTGAATTCCGCAGACGCCGATGCCTTCGCGCCACTGTTCGATCAGGCCTCCGGCGAGATCAGCTATGTCTCCGGCAGCGGCGACCAGCGCCTGGCGCTGTACTCCCGCTATCCCGAGTGGCAGTGGATCATCGTGGGCTCGGTGTCGGTCAACGAGATCGAAGCCGGTGTCATCGCCGCGCGCGATCGCTTCCTGCTGATCGCCCTGGTGCTGGCGGCGGCGTTGAGTCTGACGCTCTACTGGATCGCCAAGCGGCTGGTCACGAAACCGATGAATCGTGCCGTCGGCCTGGCCCAGGCGCTGGCGGAAGGGGATCTGTCCCAGCGAATCGAGACGCGTCGTCGCGACGAGATCGGCCAGCTGGTCGGGGCCATGAACGGTATCGGCGATGGCCTCGAGCGCATCGTTGGGCAGGTGCGTCACGCGGTCGTGCAGACCGAGAGCCACACCCAGGAGCTGGCTTCGGGGAATGCCGAGCTCTCCTCGCGTACCGAGTCCCAGGCGGCGAGCCTCGAACAGACCGCCGCCAGCACCGAAGAGATCAACGCGACCGTGCGCCAGAACACACAGCGAGCGCAGGAGAGCGACGAGCAGACCCGACGCACCGTGCTGGCGGCGGGGGAGGCCCAGAGCACGGTCGAAGCCACGTCGGAAGCCATGCAGCGCATCGTCGGGATGGCGAAGCAGATATCCGAGGTGGTCGGTGTGATCGATGGCATCGCCTTCCAGACCAACCTGCTTGCGCTGAATGCGTCCGTCGAGGCCGCCAGGGCCGGCGAGCATGGCAGGGGCTTCGCCGTGGTCGCGCAGGAGGTGCGGGGCCTGGCGGAACGCTGCTCGACCTCGGCGCAGGAGATCAAGGCGCTGATCGGGCGTACCGTCGACGAGGTCGACAACGGCAACCTTCGGGCCGCGGAGGCGGGGCAGCGAGTTTCGGAGATCGTGTCGCAGGTCGAGCGCATCAGTACGCTGATCTCCGAGATCCGGCTGGCGTCCGAAGAGCAGTCCCACGGTATCGAGCAGATCAATCTGGCCATTTCGCAGATCGACGAGACCACCCAGAGCAATGCGGCGCTGGTTCGTCAATCCAGCGCGTCGACTCAGCAGTTGAACGAGCAGAGCCGGCGGCTGGCCGAGACCGTATCGGTGTTCCGGCTGCGTGACGGCCAGGCATTCGACCGGCATGAACCGGCTCTCTCTGGCCCTGCGACCGGTCTGACACGACACGCGAGCTCCGAGGAGCCGCTGCCGGCTTGATCCGGCGCCGCCGAATCGGTCGACGCCCCATGCAACCCGCGCCCCCTGTGATGTCGGCGCGGGCCCCGGTATGATGGCGGGTTGAAAGCACCGGACCCGCCACGGGTTCGGTCATTGATCGCCAATGCCGCGAGCGGAATGGAATGCCGCCAGCGGCAAGGCAGTTGACTGCGCTACGCCACGCCAGACCGGGCGCGAGGGGGTTGATCATTTGAGTGCCAAGAGTTCGGCCAAGAAGAGCCGTCGTTCATCAACGCAAGCGCAAGCCAGGGAGCAGGCGCGCCACGTGATCATGCGCCTGCAGGGCGTGACTCGCGAGGGCGCCGTGATTCTGCTGCTCGCCATCTGCGTATTTCTGCTGTTGGCGCTGTTCAGCTATACACCGACGGATCCGGGATGGTCGCACAGCGGGCCGGACCAGTCGGTTTCGAACTGGATGGGCAAGATCGGCGCCTGGCTGTCCGATGTGCTCTATTCGCTGTTCGGCGCCAGCGCGCTCTGGTGGCCGGGCATGTTCGGACTGGGCGCCTGGCGACTGATGCGTCAGACCCAGGTCCAGATAGCCTGGGATCCGATGGCGCTGGCCGTCCACACCGGCGGGCTGCTGCTGTTGCTGATGAGCACGACCACGCTGGGCGACCTCCACTTCTACAGTGCCGTCAGTGATCTCCCCAACCAGGCGGGGGGCATTCTCGGGCGTGGCATTGCCAATTCACTGACCGCCCTGGTGGGGGTGCGAGGGACCACCCTGATCGCCATCGCGGCATTCATGTCGGGCTTCACGTTGTTCACCGGCATGTCATGGTTGACGGTGATGGACGAACTCGGCAGTTCGTTGAATCGGCTGTTTCACTGGACGAAGTCGCGCGCGAGCGAGCGCCGCGAGGCGCGGGAGAGCCGGCGGCTCGACAAGGCTGCGGCCGAGCCGGCCAGCCACGCTCGCCCTGACGATCGACCCGATGCGGCCGTGGCGGAAGAGGAAGAGGAAGAAAAGCCTGCCAGGACCGCCTGGTGGGCCAAGTGGCTGCCATGGCACAAGGCGCCCGACCTGGAACGGTGGGATGACGACGAGCTGGAGCGTTCGTATCAGTCGCGCCAGGAGCCGGGCTGGGAAAATGTCGTCGGCGCGGCGGAGGGCTCGGAGCGTCGGGACACCTCGATGTGGCGCCACGATGGCCGGACCGATATCCCCTGGGACGTCCCGGCGCGAACCCCCTCCGCCAAGCGCCCGGAGGCATCCTACACCGCTCGTCAGCAGCGCGACGAATCCCGCGAGCCGACGTTGGGACGTCTGCCAGGCGCCGACGCCGATGCGCCATCCCGGGGGGCAGCGCGTGGCGAACTGAGCCGGCCGTCGTCTTCCGACCCGGCGATGCCGGGCCGGATATCGGCAACCGACGATTCGGCGGTCACGCCCGCGACCTCGTCGGCATTGACGGCCGCGGCGACGCCAGCCGATTCGGAGGCCGAATCGGCAGCTCGATCGGAAAGGACGCCTTTCCGCGCCGACGTCACACGTCGGCGAATACCCGACGCCTTCCAGGCACCGGCCGACGACATTCCGCCCTCGCCAACTGATGCTGCCGACACGGCAGCCCCGTCGAACGCGGCGACGCGCGGCGACGTCGATGGCCGTCGCCCCGAACCGCCGGTCAACGGCGTCTCGGCGCATGACGACGATGCGCCGGTCCAGCAGTGGGGAATTCGCGCCGAGCGTAACGATCCGGTCCCGGATCGGGGCCCGACCACGCCCCGGCCTGACGACGAACCCGATGCGCCGACCCAGGGCCTGCCCGCGAGCGAACCGGAAGGGCTGGAGCGCCGGCGCGCCGGTGTCGACTGGAGCGATATCGAAGCGGAGAGTGGCGAGATTCCGGCGGACCCGGCGCTATCGTCACCGCCGAATCGCGAGGCGCGACCCCTCGAGTGGGCTTCGCGGCAGCGTCAGGAGCCGAGCTTCGAAATCGCCGACGATGACCGCGAGGACGTGGCTGGCTCGGTTTCGCCAGAGCGTCAGCCGCCGGTCCCGCCATCGCCCGGCGTCGCTCGTCCCGATCCGGCGACACCGGCCGCTCCGATTGCGGCGCCCAGCGGCGAAGGCCCGCTGGCCACCGCGGATCAGGCCAGGGCGGCTGCCGAGGATCAACCGACGCTGTGGACCGTCGAGCATCTGCAGAGCCAGCGCCCGGTGATGGACGATCTGCCGGAGCCGAGCGGTAACCTGCCGTCGATTCGTTTGACCACGCCCGCCGATCCCGAGCAGCCGAACTACTCGCCGGAGCAGTTGGAGGACATGGCCGAACTGCTCGAGATGCGGCTTCGCGAATATGGCGTCAAGGCGGAGGTGGTGGAGACCTGGCCGGGGCCGGTCATCACCCGTTTCGAAATCCGTCCGGCGGCTGGGGTGAAGGTTTCCAAGATCAGCAACCTGGCCAAGGACTTGGCGCGCTCGCTAATGGTCAAGAGCGTGCGCGTGGTCGAGATCATTCCCGGCAAGCCGACCGTGGGGATCGAGATCCCCAACCCGCATCGGGCGATGATTCGCATTCGCCAGGTGCTGGATTCGGATGTCTATCAGCATGCCGAATCGCCGGTGACACTGGCGCTCGGGCACGATATCGGCGGCAAGCCGGTGGTCGCCAACCTCAACAAGATGCCCCATCTGCTGGTTGCCGGCACCACCGGCTCCGGCAAGTCGGTGGGGATCAATACCATGCTGGTGTCGATGCTGCTCAAGGCGACCCCGGACGAGGTCCGGATGATCATGGTCGACCCCAAGATGCTGGAGCTTTCGGTCTACGACGGCATTCCGCATCTGTTGGCACCGGTCGTGACCGACATGAAGGAGGCGGCCAACGCATTGCGCTGGTGTGTCGCCGAGATGGAGCGACGCTACAAGCTCATGGCGGCGATGGGCGTTCGTAACATCGCCGGCTTCAATGCCAAGCTCGACGAAGCCGAGAGTCACGGCGCCCAGGTTCAGGACCCGTTATGGGAGCCGCAGCCTTGGGAGATGCACCAGCAGCCGCCGACGCTGGCGAAGCTGCCTTACATCGTCGTGGTGATCGACGAGTTCGCCGACATGTTCATGATCGTCGGCAAGAAGGTCGAGGAGCTGATCGCGCGACTGGCCCAGAAGGCGCGTGCGGCGGGCATTCACCTGATCCTGGCCACCCAGCGGCCGTCGGTCGACGTGGTGACCGGGCTGATCAAGGCCAACATCCCGACACGCATGGCGTTCCAGGTCTCGTCCAAGAT
>NZ_CEXLVS010000038.1:0-21940 GCF_982684285.1 Salinicola sp.
ACACCATGGCGATATCGCGCCGGGTGGGGTGCACGTCGTTGATGCAGCGGCCGTCGAGCAGCAGCTCGCCCTCGCTGATCGAGTCGAGTCCGGCGATCATGTTCAAAAGTGTCGACTTGCCGCAGCCCGACGGCCCCACCAGTACCAGAAAATCGCCCTGCTCGATCGCGATGTCGATGCCCTTCAGGACATGGGTCTCGCCGAAGCGCTTGTGAACGTTGTTGATATGCAGAAAGCTCATGTGATCCTCAGCCCTTGACCGATCCCGACATCAACCCGCGCAGGAAATACTTGCCCGCGAGGATATAGACGATGAGCGTCGGCACCGCCGCCCCCATCGCTGCCGCCATGTTGACGTTATAGGCCTTCACCCCGGTGGAGCTGTTGACCAGATTGTTGAGTGCCACCGTGATCGGCGCGCTGTCGCCGGACGCGAACGAGACGCCGAACAGGAAGTCGTTCCAGACGTTGGTGAACTGCCAGATGATGGTGACCACGATGATCGGCACCGAGGCCGGCAGCAGGATCCGGAAGAAGATGGTGAAGAAGCCGGCGCCATCGAGCTGCGCCGCCCGTACCAGTTCATCCGGAAAACTGGCGTAGAAGTTACGGAAGAACAGTGTGGTGAACCCGATGCCGTAGACGATGTGGACCAGCACCAGCCCACCGGTGCTGTTGGCCAGATGCAGAATCCCCAGCACACGGGCCATCGGCAACAGAATGATCTGGAACGGGATGAAGCAGCTGAACAGCATTAGGCCGAACACGATCTTGTGGCCGCGAAACTTCCACTTGGTCAGCACGTAGCCGTTGAACGCGCCCAGCAGCCCGGAGATCAGCACCGCCGGCACCACGATCTTGATGCTGTTGAAGAAGTAGCCGTGCACGCCGTTGCACTCGAGACCGATGCAGGCGCTGCCCCAGGCTTCCCGCCAGGGATCCAGGGTCCACTGGCCGGGTAGCGCCAGCATGTTGCCCTGATGGATCTCCTCCAGCGTCTTGAACGACGTGGTCAGCATCACGTAGAGCGGCATCAGATAGGCGATCGCAAACAGCGCCAGGATCGCGTAGAGCACGGCCGGGGTCGCGAGACCCCGGCGTGCGGTGGGGGAAGCGGCACTCATGATCGGGGCTCCCGCAGCTCGGAGTAGAGATAGGGGATGATCAGCGCGGCGATCACCGCCAGCATGAACACCGCGCTGGCCGCGGCGATGCCCATTTCGTTGCGCGAAAAGGCGTAGGAGTACATGAAGGTCGCCGGCACCGCGGTGGCATTGCCCGGCCCGCCACCGGTCATCGCCACGATCAGGTCGAAGCTCTTGATCGCCAGGTGCGCCAGCACCACGACCGCGCTCAGGAAGACTGGTCGAAGCTGGGGGATGATGATCCGTGCGTAGATCTTCCAGGCCGGGGCGCCGTCGATCTGGGCGGCCTTGATCATCTCGCCGTCGATGCCGCGCAACCCCGCCAGGAACATCGCCATGACGAAGCCGGTGGCCTGCCAGACCGCAGCGATCACCACGGTGTAGATCGCCATGTTGGAATCGATCAGCCAGTTGAAGCTGAAGCTCTGCCAGCCCAGGTCGTGCATGGTCTTCTCCAGCCCCAACCCGGGGTTGAGAAACCACTGCCAGGCGGTGCCGGTGACGATGAAGGAGAGCGCCATCGGGTAGAGATAGATGGTGCGAAGCACGCCTTCGGCCCGGATCCGCTGGTCGAGCAGGATCGCCAGTATCAGGCCCAGCACGATGCAACTGACGATATACAGAAGCCCGAAGACCCAGATGTTGTGCAGCGCGATCCCCCAGGTCCAGGAGGTCCACAACCGCGACCACTGGTGCAAGCCGACCCAGGTGTAGTCCGGCATCATGCCGGAGTCGCTGAACGAGATGTAGCTGGTCCAGGCGATGAAGCCATAGACGAAGAACAGGACCAGAACGCAGGAAGGCGACAGCACCAGCTTGGGTAGCCAGCGCTGCAGGCGCTCCCGCGCTCCGCCGTCCCGCTCCGGAGAAGCATTGGACATCACATCACTCTCGGCTCGTGAACGAGACGCCCCGCCTGACGGCGGGGCCGATCATCAGGACGTTGCGCCCTGCACCGCCATCGCCAGCTGCTCGGCGGCGACGTCGCTGGGCATGTCGCTGTTGACGAAGGAGGAGATGATGTCGAAGACGGCGTTCTTGACCGACGCCGGCGCGGCATAGCCGTGCGCCATGCTGCCCATCAGCGTGTGGTTCTCGGCCGCGGCCTTGACCTGCTCGTAACCGCGCTGGGCGCAGGCGTCCAGCTTGTCGGCGGAGAGATCCATGCGCGCCGGCACCGAGCCCTTGATCTGGCTGAAGGCGATCTGGAACTCGGGCGAGCCGATGATCGTGGCCATGGCCTGCTGCATCTGCTGCTGCTGGGCGTCATCGGTATCGAACATGATCATCAGGTCGCTGTTGAAGGTCACGGCGTCCTGGGTGCCCGGGGTGCGGAAGCACATGAAGTCCTTGCCCGGCTCGAGATTGGCATTGAGGAACTCGCCTTTCGCCCAGTCGCCCATGATCTGGTAGAGCGCCTTGCCGTTGATGACCATCGCCGTGGCCAGGTTCCAGTCGCGGCCGGGCGAGTTGTCATCCTTGTACTTCAACAGCTCGCGCAGGTGGTCGAACGCCTGGGCCATGGTGGTGGAGTTCAGCGCCTCGGGATCCAGGTCGATCATCGCCTTACGGTAGAAGTCGGCGCCCCCGGTGGCGAGCACCACGTTCTCGAACACCGTGGTGTCCTGCCATGGCTGGCCGCCATAGGCCAGGCCGGTGTAGCCCGCGTCCTTGGCCTTCTTCAGCGAGGCGATGAAATCCTCCCAGGTCCTGGGCTGCTCGATATCCAGCTCATCCATCAACGACTTGTTGGCCCAGACCCAGTTGGTCGAATGGATCTCGAACGGCGCCCCGATCCAGTGGCCATCGTACTTGGCGAACTCCTGCAGCGGTTGCGGGAAGACCTCGTCCCACTTGCCCGCCTCGGCGACCTCGTCGAGCGAACTCAAGGCGTCGCGTTCGGCCCAGTCCTGGGCATCGTAGCCGAGCACCTGGGCCGCCGTCGGCGGATTGCCCGAGGTGATGCGCGAGCGCAGCACGGCCATGGCGTTGGTGCCGGCGCCGCCCGCCACCGGCATGTTCTTCCAGCCGATCCCCTGATCCGACAGCCCATCCTTGAGCGCGCCCAGCGCCTTGGCCTCGCTGCCCGAGGTCCACCAGTTGAGCACCTCGACCTCGCCGTTGGCGGCGGTATCGGCAGCCAGCACACTCGTCGGCAGCGCCAACGCAAATGGCAGCAGAGCCAGTCCCAGGCAATTCATGACGGTCTTGTTTCGATTGGCGTGCATCCCTTCGATTCCTCTTCTTGTTGGGGAGCGGTATCTCGTTCTTTTACGAAACGGCCCACTTTATTCGATGTCTTGGTGGGGTGATCGCGACTATTGCCCAACCGCTTTTGCCTAACAATACAACCATGGACGCACACCTGGCCGCATCGAGCCCCGCTGCCCGACGCCACCGCGCATGGTGGTGCGGTTTACGGGTGGGGAGGCTTGGGCTCTCAACCCTAAGTCGTATCGACCAATGCGCTATACCGCGACTGGCCGATGTCGCGGCCGATCCATATCCGGGGAGACAGCGACCGCGCCAGGGAGATAAAAAAACGGCCCATCCCGAAGGATGAGCCGCTGATTCGACAGGACTGCGATGGTTGAGCGCAGGCATTTTTCAGACAGAGCTTAGGGCCTGTTCACATTATCCCAAGCGGCCGCGACGTATCGTGTGAACAGGCCCTAGATATCCAGATTGGCCACCAGCGCGAAGCGCTCGATGAAATCGCGACGCGGTTCGACCTCGTCACCCATCAGGGTGTTGAACATCTGGTCGGCGGCGACGGCATCCTCGATGGAGACCCGCAGCATACGCCGTGAACCTGGATCCATGGTGGTTTCCCACAGCTGGTCCGGGTTCATCTCCCCCAGCCCCTTGTAGCGCTGGATGCTGAGCCCGCGTTGCGCTTCCAGCATCAGCCACTCCAGCGCGTCGTAGAAGTTGTCGATCGGCTTCTGGCGCTCGCCGCGGGCGATATAGGCGCCCTCTTCGATCAGGCCGTCCAGGGTCTCGCCCAGGTTGGCCAGCGCGCGATAGTCGGCGCTGCGGAAGAAGTCGATACCCCACACGTAGTCGGTGGTGACACCGTGGGCGGTGAGCGACACGCTCGGCATCCACAGGCCGCGCTCGGTGTCTTCCTGCAGCTGGAAGGTATAGCGCGGACCGCCCTCATGGGCGATCAGCGAGTCCATCGCCACCTGGAGCTCATCGATCCAGTTCTGCATGGTGGCGCGGTCGTCGAGATTGGTTTCGTCGAGCTTGGCCGCGTGGACCATCTTGCGCAGCACGGCGTTGGGATAGACCCGCGACAGCCGGTCGATGCGCTTCATCACGTCACGATACTGATTGACCAGCGCTTCCAGGTTCTCGCCCGCGATTCCCGGCGAGTCCGCGTTGACGTAGAGCCGCCCGCCATCCAGCGCCGTGGTGGTGAGGTAGTCGGTCATCGCCTGCTCGTCCTTCAGGTACATCTCCTGCTTGCCGCGCTTGATCTTGTAGAGCGGCGGCTGGGCGATGAAGACGTGGCCGCGCTCGATCAGCTCCGGCATCTGGCGGAAGAAGAAGGTCAGCAGCAGCGTGCGGATATGCGAGCCGTCGACGTCGGCATCGGTCATGATGATGATCGAGTGGTAACGCAGCTTGTCCGGGTTGAACTCCTCGCGCCCGATGCCGCAGCCCAGTGCGGTGATCAGGGTGCCCACTTCGGCGGAAGAGAGCATCTTGTCGAAGCGCGCCTTCTCGACGTTGAGAATCTTGCCCTTCAGCGGCAGGATCGCCTGGGTGCGGCGATCGCGACCCTGCTTGGCGCTGCCGCCGGCGGAGTCGCCCTCCACCAGGTAGAGTTCGGAGAGGCCGGGGTCCTTCTCCTGGCAGTCGGCCAGCTTGCCGGGGAGCCCTGCGATATCCAGCGCGCCCTTGCGCCGCGTCATGTCGCGGGCCTTGCGGGCGGCTTCGCGGGCTCGGGCGGCGTCGATCATCTTGCTGACGATCGCCTTGGCCTCGTTGGGATGCTCGATCAGGTAGTCGGAGAACTGACGGCTCAGTTCCTGATCCACCGCTGTCTTCACCTCGGAAGAGACCAGCTTGTCCTTGGTCTGCGACGAGAACTTGGGATCCGGCACCTTGACCGAGATGATCGCGGTGAGACCTTCGCGGGCATCGTCGCCGGCGGTCGCCACCTTGGCCTTCTTCTGGATATCTTCCGCCTCGATGTAACTATTGAGGGTGCGCGTCAGCGCCGCGCGGAAGCCCGCCATGTGGGTGCCGCCGTCACGCTGCGGGATATTGTTGGTGTAGCAGAACACGTTCTCGGTGAAGGTGTCGTTCCACTGCATCGCCACTTCCACGGCGATACCGTCTTCGCGCTGGATCTCGAAGTGAAAGACCGGGTTGATCGTGGTGCGATTGGTGTTGAGGTGATCGACGAACGCCTTGAGGCCACCTTCATAGTGGAACAGCTCCTCGCGACCGTCGCGCTCGTCGACCAGCCGGATGGCGACGCCGGAGTTCAGGAACGACAGCTCGCGCAGGCGCTTGGCGAGAATGTCGTAATGGAACTCGATATTGGCGAAGGTGTCGCTGGACGGCTTGAAGCTGATCTGGGTACCGGACTTCTCGGTATCGCCGACCACGGTCAGCGGCGCCTGCGGCACGCCGTGGTGATAGATCTGTTCGTGAACCTGGTTGTTGCGCCAGATGGTCAGCTTGAGCTGTTCCGAAAGCGCATTGACCACCGAGACCCCGACGCCGTGCAGACCGCCGGACACCTTATAGGAGTTGTCGTCGAACTTCCCGCCGGCGTGGAGCACGGTCATGATGACCTCGGCCGCGGAGACGCCCTCGGCGTGGATGTCGGTGGGAATGCCGCGGCCGTCGTCGGAGACGGTCACCGACTCGTCCGGATGGATGACGATGCGGATCTCGCTGCAATGACCGGCCAGCGCTTCGTCGATGGAGTTGTCGACGATCTCGAACACCATGTGGTGCAGCCCGGTACCGTCATCGGTATCGCCGATGTACATGCCGGGACGCTTGCGCACCGCGTCCAATCCCTTGAGGACCTTGATGCTCGATGAATCGTAGGCCTGTTCGCTCATTGCTCACTCCATGGTGAAATCATTCCGAATGCAGCCGCCCGCCGGCCAGTTTCGATGCCACGACATCCGTTTGTGGCTGCCAGACGTCGGCCAGCGCCTCGCGATCAACGCTGGTGATGAAGACCTGACAGTTGAGCCGCTCCAACCACTGGCAGAAGATCCGCCGATGATCGCCGTCGAGCTCCGCCGGCAGGTCGTCGATCAGGTAAAGGCAGGTGCCTCCCGTCAACTGCTCGAGCAGGCGCCCCTGGGCCAGTTTCAGCGCGCTGACCACCAGCTTCTGCTGGCCGCGCGACAGCACCTCCACCGCAGGGTGGCGGCCGACGCGGATGCGCAGGTCGGCACGCTGTGGTCCATGCTGGGTGAAGCCCATCTGGCGATCGGTATCGCGCCCGGCCTCGAACACCTCTAGCAGGGCGCGCTGCCGATCCCAGCCCCGCGAGTAGCGCAGCGTCAGATCCGGCAGTGGCAGCAGTGCCGCCAGGGTCTCTTCGAACACCGGCACGAAGTGCGTCATGTAGCTCGCGCGCAGCCCGTCCAGACGCTCGCTCCAGTGGGCGAGTTCACGCTCCCAGACATGTATCGACTGGACGTCGATTCTATCATGTCTGAGCAGGGCATTCCGATGTTTCAAGGCCCTTCTGACACGCTTCCAGCTGTCCAGGAACTCCCGCTCTGCATGGAACACGCCCCAGTCGAGGAACTCGCGCCGGGCGGCCGGCGAGCCTTCGAGAAGACGGAAGGCATCGGGGTTGATCAACTGCAGCGGCAGCGCCTCGGCCAACTGGGTGATCCGCGCGGCGCGTTCGCCATTGACCCGCAGCTCGAGTTCGGCGCTATCGCGGCGGCGGCGTACCCCGACCGGCAGTGGCGGATCGCCGGCCACCCGCCCGAACAGCGTCACCTCGTCGGCATCGTGGTCGATCAGCGACTTGAGCTTCTGGGTCCGGAACGAACGCGCCATGCCGAGCACGTGGATGCCCTCCAGCAGCGACGTCTTGCCGCTGCCGTTGGGCCCGGTGATCAGATTGATGTGCGGCCCGGGCGTCATCTCGAGGAGATCCAGATTGCGCAGGCCGTGGAAACTCAACCGATCGAGCGGCATGGCACGTGACAACTCATGGCAAGAGACGAGAGGAAACGCCCGGACCGCGGGCAGCGTGGAAAGAAGCACCCGAACATTTAACCGCCGAGATGGAAGAAGTTGGCGAGCGACGATCAGGCGCGGCAAAAATCGGCGAACCAGCGGAGCTTATGTGGGTATAAGTGAGCAAGGTTCGCCGGTTTTTAACAAAGCATGATCGAGCGCAGCCACTTCCCTGCACTCAGAGGCGCATCGGCATGACGACGTAGCGCGCATCCCCACCGCCCGGCTCTTCCATCAGCGCCGAGCTGTTGGCGTCCGATACGCTGAGCTGGATCTGATCGGCATCGATCACCCCCAGGACATCCTGCAGATAACTGACGTTGAAGCCGATCTCGAGCCGATCGCCGGCGTAGTCCACGCCAACCACCTCTTCGGCCTCTTCCTGCTCGGGATTGTTGGCCATCACCTTGCGGTTGTTCTCCTCGAGGTGCAGGCGCACGCCCCGGTACTTCTCGTTGGAGAGGATCGCCGTACGTGCCAGGTTCTGGCGCAGCTCGCCGCGCTCGGCGATGAAGACCTTGTCGCCGCCCTTGGGGATGACCCGGTCGTAGTCGGGGAACTTGCCGTCGACCAGCTTGGAAGTGAAGGTGAACTCGCCGGTGTTGGCGCGGATGTGGTTGGAACCCAGCATCAGTTCGACCGGCTCGTCGCTGCCGTCGAGCAGACGCGTCAGCTCCAGCACGCCCTTGCGCGGCACGATCAGCTTGCGCGACGCCTCCATCTCGATGTCGGCGCTGCGCTCGCAGACCGCCAGGCGGTGGCCGTCGGTGGCGACCGTGCGCACCAGGTGGTTGGCCAGCTCCAGCAGCATGCCGTTGAGGTAGTAGCGCACGTCCTGCTGGGCCATGGCGAACGAGGTCGCATCGATCAGATACTTCAGCGTGCCGCGCGGCAGCGACAGCGTGGTGTCGTTCTGACCGTCTTCGATATTGGGGAATTCGGCCACCGGCAGCGTGGAGAGCGTAAAGCGCGAACGCCCGGCGCGCAGCACGACGCGGCCGTCCTCCAGCGAGAAGCTGATGTCGGACTGGTCCGGCAGCGACTTGCAGATATCCATCAGCTTGCGCGCGGGCACCGTGACGGAGCCTGGCTCGTCCACCAGCGCCGGCGTGGCACGGCCGATCAATTCCACCTCGAGATCGGTACCGGTCAATGCCAGTTGTTCGTTCTGGACTTCGATCAGCACATTGGAGAGCACCGGCAGCGTCTGGCGGCGCTCGACCACCCCGGCCACCAGCGTCAGCGGGCGCAGCAGGGCTTCGCGAGAGATGGAAAATTTCATTGGGGCTCCGTTGTTGGTTCAATAAGCCTGAAGTTGAATCCGGTAACCGGTGGATCGCTTTGAGTCATGGGACGGACGAGGAAAACCGTCGGGCCGCGCCGTCCCATTCTTGCCGTGCCGGGCGTCGCTAGCAATCCCCGCGGCCAGGGAATTCGCCACACGTCGACTCAACTGGTCAGCAATCGCATCAGATTCTTGTAGTCCTCGCGGATATCCGCGCTCTCTTCCTTGAGCGCCACGACCTTGCGACAGGCGTGCAGCACCGTCGTGTGGTCGCGGCCGCCGAAGGCGTCGCCGATCTCGGGCAAGCTGTGGTTGGTCAGCTCCTTGGCCAGCGCCATCGCCACCTGGCGCGGCCGCGCCACCGAGCGTGAGCGGCGTTTGGAGAGCAGGTCGGCCAGCTTGATCTTGTAGTACTCCGCCACCGTACGCTGGATGTTCTCGATCCCGACCTGCTTGTCCTGCAGCGCCAGCAGATCCTTGAGCGACTCGCGGATGAAATCCTGGGTGATCGGCTTGCCCATGAAGTGGGAGTCGGCGATCACCTTCTTGAGCGCCCCTTCCAGCTCGCGCACGTTGGAGCGGATCTTCTGGGCGATGAAGAACGCCGCATCGTGGGGCAGATCGACCTCGGCCTGATCCGCCTTCTTCATCAGTATCGCCACTCGGGTTTCGAGTTCCGGCGGCTCGATCGCCACCGTCAGCCCCCAGCCGAAGCGCGACTTCAGCCGCTCCTCGACGCCGCTGATCTCCTTGGGATAGCGATCCGAGGTCAGGATCATCTGCTGCCCGCCTTCCAGCAAGGCGTTGAACGTGTGGAAGAACTCCTCCTGGGAGCGCTCCTTGCCGGCAAAGAACTGGATATCGTCGATCAGCAGCGCATCGACGCTACGATAGAAACGCTTGAAATCATTGATCGCGTTGAGCTGCAGCGCCTTGACCATGTCGGCGACGAAGCGCTCCGAGTGGAGATAGACCACCTTGGCGTTGTCCCTGAGACCCGCGAGATGGTTGCCCACGGCATGCATCAGGTGGGTCTTGCCCAGCCCCACGCCTCCGTAGAGGAACAGTGGATTGTAGGCCCCGCCGGGGTTCTCGGAGACCTGACGCGAGGCGGCCCGCGCCAGCTGGTTCGACTTGCCCTCGACGAAGGTTTCGAAGGTGAAGTTGGGATTGAGTCCGCTGCCGTGCTTGAGACTCCCCTCGACCTGCACCTGGCGCTCGTTGCTGCGTCGCCCGCCCTCCTCGCGCTCACGCGTTCGATCGAGCTGCTTCTCCTCGGCCGCCTCGTTCGAGCGCGGGCTCGTCTGTACCCCCGGCGCCGTGGATCGCTGAGGCTGGCGACTCGGGGCGGAAACCGGCGCCCCCAGGTCTCGCGGCGACACCGCTGCGGCCCGCCGGCTCCCCACCGTCAGGTGGACCTTGGGAGGCTTGCTGCTGGAGGCAACTTCGCGCAACAGTTCGTTGATCCGCTTCAGGTACTTGTCGCTGACCCAATCACGGACGAAGCGATTGGGGGCCAGCAGACAGAGTTCGTCCACGTCGCCGTCCTCCGCCTGCAGAGGACGAATCCAGGTGTTGAATTGCTGAGAGCTCAACTCATCCTGCAGCGAGTTCAGACATTGTTGCCAGAGAGCGACAGACACACGACCTCACCGAACGTTGAGAGAAAGAGAATGGAAAAAACGGCCGCACATTGTAGCGTCGGCCTGTCAGGTTATCCACACGAAGTCGACTTTCCAACGATTGTGGATAAGTTACCTCGCATGGCAGCCAATGCTGTGGATGGCCAGGGTAATTGACGTGGAAAAAGGGGTAGGAACGAGCTCGCCGCCCGGCTGGCGATCCTCACTCTATGCACGGGTCGTGCGCAACTTCCCCACAACCTGAAAATCATATCAACTCAATGAAATATAATGGTTTAATAGGGTTATCCACAAAGGTTATCCCCACCGTTAACCACATGGTGTGATTGACACTCTCGAGGAACTTCGATCTCACTCCCGGATCCGGTGGCCGGCATCGCCACGGAAATCGTCGATGCCCGCCCACGTCACCGCGCTCCAGCCAGAGGCGCGACGGTCGGGGATTCACTCACAACGGGGTGTGGATAATTCACGGAAAAATTGCACCCGAACCGCGGATTCACTAGAATTCCCGCTCTTGAGTCGAGTGAGCCCGCTTCCCGCAAACGCGTCGGGCATCCCGCTTCAACCAGTTTTCTTTAGAAATCAACTAATTGGGAATCAGCAGCTATGAAACGCACCTTCCAGCCCAGCGTTCTGAAGCGTAAGCGCGTCCACGGTTTTCGCGCCCGCATGGCCACCAAGAACGGCCGCCAGGTCATTGCCCGTCGCCGTGCCAAAGGCCGCAAACGCCTGAGCGCCTGATCGGACGCCGGGTGTCCGATCAGCGTTTTCCCCGGCAACTGCGGTTGCTGAATGCCGGGGACTACAAGCACGTCTTCGACCACGCTCCCTACAAGGTCCATGGTAAAGGATTGCTGGCGTTGGCCCGACCCAACGCGTTGGGCCATCCACGGATCGGGTTGATCTTCAGCAAGAAGAACGTGCGCCGTGCCGTCGACCGCAATCGTCTCAAGCGCCTCGTGCGCGAGTCCATTCGCCATCAACAGCATCGTTTACCGGCAGTGGATATCGTCATACTCGCGCGACGAGGGGTAAATGAGCTGGACAACGCCAGCGTCGCCCGCCAGCTCGATGGCATGTGGCGACGCCTGGAGAAGTCCGCTCGCCAGATGCGTCAAGACGTTTCGTCTTCCTGATCGGACATCCCCGCGCCAAAGGCCGGGGAGCACCGGCGTACTTCGCCGGTCGATCGCCGATGCCCGGCGCCCACCGACCCATTCCCTTACCGGGCAGACCCCTATATGGATTTGAAACGACTCCTTTTCGTGATTCCGTTGGCCGTGCTGGCCTACCTGCTGATCATGCAGTGGAATCAGGACTACGGTCAGCACGTCGTGAACAACCCGGCGCCGGAGATGGCCGCTTCATCGGGTAACGGCGATGACGGCGAGGGCAGCGCCCTGTCCGCGCCGACGGACAGCAGCGGCAATGCCAAGCCGATCCAGGACGACATGCCTGCCGGCGCCGATCCGGCCAAAGGCAGCAACCTGATCCAGGTTCAGAGCGACGTGCTGGACCTGCGCATCAATCCCAACGGCGGCGATATCGTCTACGCCGCGCTGTTCGGTCATGACCAGGCGCTCGACTCCGACACGCCCTTCGTTCTGCTCAGCGACAACAACGTGCGCAGCTACGTGGCCAAGTCGGGGCTGCAGATCGAGGGCCACTCCGGCCGGATCCCGTTCACCGCCGACCAGAACAGCTACCAGCTCAGCGAAGGTGAAGACTCGATCAATGTGGACCTGCATGGCAGCGTCAACGGCGTCGATATCGTCAAGCGCTTCGTCATCAAGCGTGACGACTACGCGGTCAAGGTCGAATACCTGATCGACAACGAGAGCCAGCAACCGGTCACCGCCCGCTTCATCGGCCAGTTGGCCCGCGATCAGAGTCCCGACCCAACCAGCGGCCAGGGCGTCGGCATGCACTCGTTCCTGGGCGCCGCGTTCTCCTCGCCGGACGAGAAGTACAGCAAGGTCGACTTCGAGGATATCCGCAAGGGCAACTTCCAGAACCGCGACGTGAAAGGTGGCTGGGTCGCGATGATCCAGCACTACTTCACCTCCGCCTGGGTGCCGAATCCCGACCAGCAGAACCTCTACTACGGCAACGTCGACAATCGCGACCGCACCGTCGCCGCCTTTGCCGGACCCAACCGGACCATCGAACCCGGCCAGCAGGCGACGCTCGCCGCCACCCTGTTCGTGGGCCCGAAGGTCCAGGACCGTCTCGAGGCGGTGGCACCGAACCTGGAGCTGACCGTCGATTTCGGCTGGCTGTGGTTCCTGGCCAACCCGCTGTTCTGGCTGCTGGAGAAGATCCATGGCCTGATCGGCAACTGGGGCTGGTCCATCGTCCTGCTGACCGTCTGCGTCAAGATCGTGCTGTTCCCGCTCGCCGCCAAGGCCTACAAGTCGATGGCGCGGATGCGCAAGATGGGCCCGGAGATGAAACGGCTCAAGGAGCAGTACGGCGACGATCGCCAGCGCATGTCGCAGGAGATGATGAAGTTCTACCAGAAGGAGAAGATCAATCCTCTGGGAGGCTGCCTGCCGATGGTCATTCAGATGCCGGTGTTCATCGCGCTCTACTGGATGCTGATGGAGTCGGTCGAACTACGCCACGCGCCGTTCATGCTGTGGATCAACGATCTCTCGGCCAAGGACCCGTACTTCATCCTGCCGATCATCATGGGCGGCACCATGCTGTTGCAGCAGTTCCTGAATCCGACCCCGCCGGACCCGATGCAGGCGAAGATCATGAAGATGCTGCCGGTCGTCTTCACCTTCTTCTTCCTGTGGTTCCCGGCCGGCCTGGTGATCTACTGGATCGTGAACAACTCGATTTCGATCCTGCAGCAGTGGTTCATCACCAACAAGGTGCTCAAGGAGGATGCCGGCAACGGCAAGGCCGTGAAAGCCAAGGGCTGACACGGATCTCCCCCGCACCTCCAGACCCCCGCCCCGGCGGGGGTCTGGCGTTTCAGGATCTGGCTTTTCAGCGCTGGCATTCCACGGAGCGCCCCCGGACAATGCCTGCCAAGTCGGCCACGACATCGATTCTCGGAGAAGCTCATGAACGCGCCGCCCCCCTCCACCAACGCGCCGCTCTACCGCCAGGACACCATCGCGGCCCTGGCCACGCCGCCCGGGCGCGGCGGCGTCGGCATCGTCCGCGTTTCGGGGCCGTCGGCAAAGGCCCTGGCGGAGCGCATTCTCGGGCATCATCCGACGCCGCGTTACGCTCATTACGGGCCGTTCCACGGCGATGGTAGCGTCATCGACGAAGGCATCGCCCTCTACTTCCCCGGCCCCCACTCCTTCACCGGCGAGGACGTGCTGGAGCTTCAGGGCCACGGCGGTCCGGTACTGATGGACATGCTGCTGGAGCGCTGCGTGCAACTGGGCGCACGGCTGGCCCGGCCGGGCGAATTCTCGGAGCGCGCCTTCCTCAACGACAAGCTCGACCTGGCCCAGGCCGAGGCGATCGCCGACCTGATCGACGCCAGCTCACGGGCCGCGGCGGAAAATGCGCTGCGTTCGCTACAGGGCGAATTCTCGCAGCGCGTCTCGCAGCTGGTCAGCGAGTTGATCCAGCTGCGTCTCTACGTCGAAGCCGCCATCGACTTCCCCGAGGAGGAGATCGACTTCCTCGCCGACGGCGTGGTCGCCGCCAGGCTGGCAACGCTGCGCCAGACGCTGGAAACCGTCCGTGCCGCCGCCAATCAGGGTTCGCTGATGCGCGAGGGCATGAACGTGGTGATCGCCGGGCGACCCAACGCCGGCAAGTCGAGCCTGCTCAACCGGCTCACCGAGCGCGACAGCGCCATCGTCACCGAGATCGAGGGAACCACCCGCGATGTGCTGCGCGAGCATATCCATCTCGACGGCATGCCACTGCACGTGATCGATACCGCCGGCCTGCGCGACACGCCGGATGCCGTGGAAAGGATCGGCGTCCAGCGCGCCTGGGCGGAGATCGAGAAGGCGGATCGGGTGCTGCTGCTGGTCGACGGACGCGAGACGGCGTCGCTCGACCCCGTGAAGATCTGGCCGGAATTCGTCGAGCGCCTGCCCGACCCCGGCCGATTGACCCTGGTGCGCAACAAGATCGATCAGAGCGGCGAAGGCAGCGACGTCGACTTGTCCACAACGCCTCCGGTGATCCGAATCTCGGCGGAGACCGGTGCAGGTGTGGATAACCTGAAAGCGCATCTCAAGGCGGTGATGGGCTTCGACGCCACCACCGAAGGCCGCTTCTCCGCCCGCCGACGCCATCTCGACGCTCTCGAACGGGCGGCCCAGGCACTGGCCAACGGCACTGCCCAGCTCGAGGGCGCCGCCGCCGGCGAACTGCTGGCCGAGGATCTGCGCGACGCCCAGCAGTCGCTCAACGAGATCACCGGCGAGTTCACCGCCGACGACCTGCTCGGCGAAATCTTCGGCAGCTTCTGCATCGGCAAGTAAAACGGCAAGTGAGCCGAATGGAGGCCATATATGGCTCATTTTTTGAGCCGAATAGGCTTACCGGGATTTTCGCCAGCGGCCGGGCCAGATGTCTCAGGCCAGGCGCCTGGGTCGGCACCCCTCGCTCGCCTGCTCGCCCACCATTTCACCTACCCGCGCCACCGCCCGGGCGATCGCGACGTCGAACACGGCGTGGTTGAGACGCAAGCAGTGACGGTACTTGCCGGTGGCGGAGAACATCACACCGGGGGCGATACGAATCTCCTCCGCCATCAGCCGCTCGTTGAGCGCGACGGTGTCGATATCCCCCTCGCACTGCAGCCATAGCATGAAGCCCCCGGCCGGGTAGCTGACCCGGGTCGAGGCCGGAAAGGCGTCGGCGATCACGTCCAGCATCAGGTTGCGATTGCGCTGATACTGGGCCCGCATCCGGCGCAGGTGCGGATCGTGGTGCCCCTCGCGGATGAACTCCGCCACCGCCATCTGCCCGTGGGTGGCGGTGGCGCCGGTACCGACGTACTTCATGTGCAGCGCCCGCTCGTGATAGCGGCCAGGCACGATCCAACCGATGCGCAGCCCCGGGGCCAGGGTCTTGGAAAACGAACTGCACAACAGCACCCGACCATCCTCGTCGAACGACTTGATCGTCGCCGGCCGTGGAAAGGCGTAGCTGAGATCGCCGTAGACGTCGTCTTCGATGATCGCCACATCGAAGCGCTGCGCCAGGGCGTAGAGCGCTCGCTTGCGTTCGAGCGACAGCGTATAGCCCAGCGGATTGTTGCAGGTCGGCGTCACCTGGATGGCGCGGATCGGCCACTGCTCCAGGGCCAGCTCCAGCGCCTCCAGGCTGATCCCGGTGTCGGGATCGGTGGGGATCTCCATCGCCTTCATGCCGTAGGCGCGAATCGACTGCAGCGCACCATAGAAGCTCGGCGAATCCACCGCGATGATGCCGCCGGGCTCGCACACCGCGCGCATGGCGATCGAGATCGCCTCGTGACAGCCGGTGGTGACCACGATGTCGTCGGGGTGCAGCCGGCAGCCGTGACCGGTCGCGAGTCGCGCGATCTGCTCGCGCAGTTCGGGGCGGCCATGCAGCGTATCGTAGTTGAGCCCGATCAGATCCTGACGCCGGCTGACGCGGGACAGCGCCCGCAGCAGCGGCTTGAGCGTCGGCGCATCGATGTCCGGCATCCCGCGGCCCAGATTGTGCATGCTGGCATCCGGCAGCACGCAGGTGCCCTCACGGACCTGCTCCCACTGAGAGACTTCCACTGGCCGCTGCGCCGTTCGACCGGCCGGTGGCGGGAGCGGCCGCTCCCGCTGCGGCGAGACGAAGTAGCCCGACTTGGGTCGCGCCTCGATCAGTTGGGCATCTTCCAACTGGTGGTAGGCGTGCTGCACGGTGGATAGGCTGACGCCATGCGAAGCCGCCAGCGCCCGGACCGAGGGCAACCGATCGGCGGGTCGGTAATAGCCCGTCTGGATACGCTCGCGCAGATGATCGGCCAGTCGTTCGTAGCGGTGCATGGAACCTCCGGGGGCTTTTTCCTCATTGTGTATGCTCATGACCGTCGCTTCACGATACAGATGACGGCGAAGTCGGGCATACAGATGACCTTATCGGGTTTCTGTATCTTTGATCTCGTATTTTTCTGGATCTGTATGGCATGGCCTCCCCCACCGTAACCTGAACCCATCGTTCAGCGACCGGGAGTCGTCCCATGCGCCTTGCCCTTCTCTCCTCACTCTCCCTGACCTTCAGCCGCTGGAAGCCGACACGGTCCTCCTCGAGCGTCTGTCCAGACATGCCACCGTCCGTCGAACGTCGCAGCTATCGCCTGGGCCCTTGGCAGCGCTGGCGAACGCGTCAGCAGCTGGCACAACTGGATGCACGACAGCTGGCGGATATCGGATTGACGCGAGCCCAGGTCGATAGAGAGGTCCGTCAAGCCTTCTGGCGCTGAGTCCTGCAAGCGCTCGTATGAATAACGCGCCTTCCCGCCCTCGATCGGCACGTCCGGCCACCAGCGAGCGCTATACTGGCCGCACTGCGAACGTTCAGGACGAGGCGAGACGATGTCGGAAGTGGTCAACGGCGACGAGGGGATTCGGCACGGCGAGTACAAGGTGCCGGGCGGGAAACTGCTGGTGGCGGATGTCACGGTCCGCGACGGGCGACTGGCGTCGGTGCAGCTGTCCGGGGATTTCTTCCTCGAACCCGACACCGCGCTGGAAGCGATCGACCGCGCCCTCGAGGGCGCCCCGGTCGATGCCGCTGCCGACACCCTGATCGCCACGATCCAATCCGCGCTGCCACCGCAGACCGAGATGGTCGGGCTCTCCGTGCCGGCCATCGCCACCGTGATACGACGCGCACTCTTGCGGACCTCGGACTGGCAGGATCACCAATTCGGCCTGATTCACCGCGCGCCGGAATCGCCGCTGCTGCACATGGCGCTGGACGAGGTGCTGGCCCGCGAGGTGGCCGAGGGCCGCCGCGGCCCGACACTGCGCGTCTGGGAGTGGGACCGCGCCGCCATCATCATCGGCGTGTTCCAGTCGCTGGCCAACGAGGTCGACAGCGATGCGGCGGCGGCCGAGGGCATCGAGGTGGTCAGGCGCATCAGCGGCGGCGGTGCCATGTTCGTCGAGCCGGGCAACACCATCACCTGGTCGCTGATCGTACCGGAAACCCTCGTCCAGGGGCTCACCTTCGTCGAAAGCTACGCCTTTCTCGACGACTGGGTGATCCAGGCGCTGGGCGACATGGGCATCAAGGCCTGGTACGTGCCGATCAACGACATCACCTCCCCGGGCGGCAAGATCGCCGGCGCCGCCCAGAAACGGATCAATGGCGCCGTTCTGCATCACGTCACCATGGCCTACGACATCGATGCCGACAAACTGACCCGCGTGCTGCGGATCGGGCGCGAGAAACTCTCCGACAAGGGCACCGCCAGTGCTGGCAAGCGGGTCGATCCGCTCAGGCGCCAGACCGGTCTCGAGCGCGAGACGATCATCCAGCGCATGATCGACTCGTTCGCCGCGCGCTTTACCCTGGTGCCGGCGTCACTCACCCCGGACGAGCTGGAACGGGCAAATGCCCTGGCCAACGACAAATTCTCCAGCGCTACCTGGTTGCGACGCGTTCCCTGACGCAACAAGGCGGTTTCGCCCACGACTGCTAAGCTGAATCGGGTCAGCCATTGTGCACCCTGGGAGTGCACAGCATCGAATAACTTCGGTTATGGTTGTGGTCGTGATTCGATAATATCATCTTATAATAATGACGATTTTTGCAATCGTCCGCCCCTTCGGCACGCTTACTGCATGGATTGATTGGAGCGATGGCAAGGAGAAGGCTATGTGGTCGTTACTGCGACCCATTCGTGCGTTGCTGGGGAGCGTGGCGCTACTGCTGCTCGGCAACGGTCTGATCAATACCCTGTTGACACTGCGTGGCGCCGACGAAGGCTTTTCGACCAGCCTGATCGGCCTCATCATGTCCGGCTACTTCATCGGCTTCATCGGCGGCACCTGGATCAGCGGCCGGCTGATCAAACGCATGGGTCACATCCGTACCTTCGCCTTCTGTGCCGGGCTCTGCGCCTCAGCTGCGCTGCTTCACCTGATATTCATCAACCCCTGGGTGTGGCTGGGCCTGCGGGTGATCTATGGGCTCTCCTTCATCACCCTGATGACGGTGATCGAAAGCTGGCTCAACAGCCAGGCTGCCAGCCACCAGCGGGGCCGGGTCTTCGCGATCTACATGGTGGTCAATCTGGGGGCGCTGGCCATCGCCCAGCAGATCCTGCGCCTGGATAGCCCGGACGGCTTTCTGCTGTTCGCGCTGACGTCGATCCTGATCAGTTGGGCGCTGTTGCCGATCACGATCACCAAGCGCAGCCAGCCCGTCATCCCCGCCCGCCCCAAGAGCAGCCTCAAGGCGCTGTTGGGATTCGCCCCGCTGGCCGTTGCCGCCTCGATGATGTCCGGCCTGGCGATGGGGGCTTTCTGGACGATGACACCGGTGTATGCGCGCAGTGTCGGCTTTGACGTCGCCGGGGTCGGCGTGGTGATGAGCTGCGCCATCGTCGGCGGCGCCCTGCTGCAGATACCGATCGGCCGCTTCTCCGATACCCATGATCGCCCCCGGGTCATGACCTGTGTGGTGATCCTGGCTGCGATCGCCGCTGCCGCCATGCCCTTCGCCCCCAACCAGATGGCGCTACTCGGGCTATATTTCATCTGGGGCGGGCTGTCGTTCTCGATCTACCCGATCGCCGTGGCCCAGTTGATCGATCAGCTGCATCCCGACGAAATCGTCGCCGGTTCAGCTGATATGCTGGTGGTACAAGGTGCCGGCAGTGCCGTCGCGCCGATTCTGGCCGGGGTGATCATGCATAACGTCGGCAATCAGGGATTGCCGCTCTATATCGCCGCCGTCATGGCGATGCTCGCGGGCTACGCCATCTATCGCCGACGTCGTGTCTCGGTGCTGGTCAGCGGCGATACGGCCCATTTCGAACCCATGACACCCACCAGCAGCCAAGCCCTGGAGATGATGTACGACGACGTACAGAAGGATCTGTTCGCCGACCCCAGTTTCTACGAAGAGCACGAACGCCAGCGAATCGTCGAGATGGCCGGCAAGACTTGACCCGAATCCAGGGCCTGTCGCCGTTGCCTGCACGGCCGCGCCGAAACGGCAACAGCCCCTGGCCAACGTCACTCGACGAACGCGCGGACCGCTCGCGCAGGGAAAATCGTCCCGGTCCTCAGAGGCCGGACAGGAGGAAAACATGCTACTTGCAACCGATCTCGACGGCACCTTTCTGGGCGGCGACTCCGAAGCCCGCCTGAGCCTCTACCAGACCATCGCCGCGCACCCGGACATCGAGCTGGCCTACATCAGCGGCCGCAGCCTGGAAGCGATCCTGCCGCTGCTGTCCGACCCGACGCTGCCACAGCCGGACTACATCGTCGCCGATGTCGGCGCCAGCCTCTATCTGGGTGACAGCCTGCAACCGATCCAGCCGCTGCAGAACGAGATCGACTCCCGCTGGCCCGGCGAATCCCGGATCGCCAGCGCGATGCAACGCTTTCCCGACGTGGTGCGCCAGGACGAACCGCAGCTGCGGCGCTGCTCCTATTACTGCCCGCCCGAGCGGGCCACGGACGAGGCCCTGGTCGCCCTGGCCCGGGAACTGGACTGCGAGATGCTCTACTCGGCCGAGCGCTATCTCGATTTCCTGCCGAAAGGCGTCAACAAGGGCAGCAGCCTGCGCAAGCTGGTCGAATGGCTCGGGATCGACGAAGAGGAAGTGCTGGTGGCCGGCGATACCATGAACGATCTCGCCATGCTCACCGCCGGTTTCAAATCCGTCTGCGTCGGCGGATCCGAACCCAAGCTGCTCGAACGGACCCAGAACCAGACGCGGGTGATGCACGCCGAGAACACCGGCTGCGCCGGCATCATCGAAGCGTTTGCCCACTTCGGCTTTCTCGGCGCCCACGGCGTGGCGGCGGAGAACCGCCGCGACGACACCCAGACCGGCAAGGCCGAGCTGGTGATGGTCTACCACCGCCTGCCTTACGAGGAGTACCGGGTCGACGGCAAGATCCAGCGCCGCCGTCCGACCTCGCCCAACGGCATCATCCCGACGCTGTTGAGCTTCTTCGCCGACCAGCGCGGGTCGTGGATCGCGTGGTCGATCTACGAGGAGGAGGACGAGGAGAAGTTCGTCACCCACACCAGCGTCGATGCCAAGCAGTACCCGCTGCTGACGGCTGCCCGCGTCCCGCTGACCAAGGTCCAGGTCGACACCTTCTACAAGCGCTTCTCCAAGGAGGCCTTCTGGCCGACCTTGCATACCTTCTGGGAGCGTGCGCATTTCCGCGAGGACGATTGGGAAGTCTACTGCGAGGTCAACCGCGCCTTCGCCGAACGCACCGCCGAGGAGGCCGCCGAGGGCGCGCTGATCTGGATTCACGATTACAACCTGTGGATGGTGCCGGCCTATCTTCGCGAGATGCGTCCCGATCTGCGTATCGCCTTCTTCCATCACACCTATTTTCCTTCGGCGGACGTGTTCAACGTGCTGCCGTGGCGCCGCGAAATCATCGGCAGCCTGTTGCAGTGCGACTATGTCGCCTTTCACATTCCGCGCCAGGTCGAGAACTTCGTCGACGTCGCCCGCGGTGTCGTCCCGCTGACCACGCTGTCCCGCCAGGGCTGCGCGCCGCGCTTCCTGACCTACGGCTGCGCGGTGGGACTCGAGACCATGACCACGGCGGTCGATACCGGCTCGCGCGTGGTGCGGCTCGGCGCGCACCCGGTGGGGCTGGATCTCAACCGGATCAGGAACGCCCTCGACCAGGAGGGCGCCAGTTCGCGCATGGCCGAACTGCGGCAGGAGTTCGAGGGCGTCAAGCTGATCCTGTCGGTCGAACGGCTCGATTACACCAAGGGCATTCTCGAAAAGCTCCAGGCCTACGAACTCCTGCTCGACGAGAATCCCGAGCTGCGCGGCAAGGTCACCCTAGTCAGCATCTGCGTGCCCGCCGCACGCGAGATGACCATCTACAACGAGTTGCAGACCCAGATCGAGCAGACCATCGGTCATATCAACGGTCGCTTCGCCGACGTGGGCTGGACGCCGGTCCAGTTCTACTTCCGCGGGTTCCCGTTCGAGGAGGTCGTCGCCTGGTACGCCATGGCCGACGTGATGTGGATAACGCCGCTGCGTGACGGCCTCAACCTGGTCGCCAAGGAGTTCGCCGCCACCCAGGGCATGACCCAGGGCTGCGGCGTGCTGGTGCTGTCGGAGTTCGCCGGCGCGGCGGCGGAGTTGAAGGGCGCGATCCTGACCAACCCGCACGACCTTCACGATCTGGCCCGGACCTGCTATCTGGCCCTGAACCTGCCTCGCGCGGAAGCGGAGGCACGCCTGCGCCAGTTGAACGACATCGTCAGCTACAACGACATCCGACGCTGGGGCGACGAATTCATCGCCGCCATCCAGGGCCAGGAACCCGAAGGCACCGAAAGCCCGGCCAATCCCACCACCGATCTGGTCTGACGGGCTAGGGAGGCTAGAGGTAGAGGCTACGGGCTACGGGCTACGGGCTACGGGCTACGGGCTACGGGCTACGGGCTAC
>NZ_CEXLVS010000039.1:0-8379 GCF_982684285.1 Salinicola sp.
CGCAGCGTCCGCGGCCGGGGGATCGCTCGCGGCGCGACGACGATCGCTACCTGCTGCTCGAGGCGCTGCTCTCCGCCCGCGAACGGTTGACGCTGTCGTGGGTCGGCTTCGACCAGCGCGACAACACGCCGCGACCGCCCTCGGTGCTGATCGGCGAGTTGCTCGATACCCTCGAGCAGGGTTGGCGTCCGGCCGACCATCCGGGCGATGGCCCGACGCTGGACGATGAGGCGGCGCTGGCCGCACGGCTGATCGAGGCCCACCCGCTGCAGCCGTTTTCGCGACGCTACTTCCAGGCCGACGATCCACGCTACACCTTCGATGCCAGCTGGGCGCCGTTGCACGACGCCCGCTACGATGCCGAGCGGGACACCGGGCATGAGGTCACCGAGCCGGCCCCGCCCCCGCCGCCGGACGAAGCGCTGGCGCTGGCCGACCTGCAGCGGCTGCTGCGCCGCCCCTGGAGCGTTTACCTCGGCCGCCTGGGGGTGCGTTTCCAGGAGGCCGAAGTTCCCGACGAGGATAGCGAGCCTTTCGTCCTCGATGCGCTCGAGGACCACACCGTCAAGCGCGAACTGCTGGACGCCGGGCGCCGCGGCGAGCCGCTGGCGCAGATGGCGGATCGGCTGCGTCTGGCGGGGCGCCTGCCGGCTGCCGGTTTCGGCCTGGCCACCATCGAGCCGACGCTGAAACGCCTGGAGACGCAACTGGGAACCTGGCGGCGATTGACCGCGACCGCCAGCGAAAGGGAACCGCTGCTGCTGCGTTTCGAGACAGCGACTGCCAACGGCGCGCCGCCGCTGGCGCTGGAGGGACGTGTCGACGGGCTGTTCGTGGATGAGCAGGGAGGCTGGCGGCTGATGACGCTGGAAACCAGCCATTTCGGCCATTTCAAGCCCGAGGGCGACGGCCCGTGGAAGAAGCTCGGCAAGCCGCATCGACTCCATGCCGGCTATCTGCGCTGGCTGCTGCTCAATGGAGCTGGCGAGGCGTCGTGTCACTGGACGGCGATCTTCGAGGATCGCTGTCTCGATTTCCCGCCGCTGGAACGGCTCGAGGCGAGGCGACGGCTGGCGGCATGGCTGGCAAGCTGGTGGCGGGCCTGGTGCAAGCCGCTGCCGGCGTCGGGGGAGCTGGCTCGAACGCTGTGGGGCCAGTGTCGCGCCGAGACGCTGCAAGCCCTGGCAGCGGGAGAGCCCCTCGAACCGGCGCTGCACGAGCGCCTCGCCGCGGACTACGAGGCCGGCAACTACCAGATCGCGGCGCTGGTCCAGCGGGAGGGCGGCCTGGGCCAGCTCTGGCGTGACTTCGCGGCGTTCGAGGCGGCCGGTGGCGTGGCCGCGAGCGTCCGCCACTACCAGCCGCTGCTGGAGGCGATGCGCCAGGCGTCGCAGCGCATTCATCTCCCGAGGGGCGACTCATGACCGACAGCCGCGACCGTGCCGATGCCGCGATGGACGAGGGGGTCGTCCCGCTGGTGCTCGACGGCCTGCCGTTGACCGGACGGCATCTGATCGAGGCCAGTGCCGGCACCGGCAAGACCTTCACCCTGGCGGCACTCTACGTTCGCCTGGTGCTGGGGCCGCTACCCGGGCGCGAGACGGTGGATTTTCCGCGTCCGTTGACGCCGCCGGAGATTCTGGTGGTGACCTTCACCGAGGCCGCCACCGCCGAGCTTCGCGGGCGTATCCGCGCGCGTCTCAAGCAGGCGCGTGACTGGCTGCTGGCCCGCCCCGGGGAGCGCGCCGACCCGGTGCTGGCGACCCTGCTGGCACCGCTGGTGGCTGCCGGAGAGACCGCGTGCCGCGGCGGGGCCAAGCGGCTGGACCAGGCCGCGCGACTGATGGACGAGGCGGCGATCTTCACCATTCACGGCTTCTGCCAGCGGATGCTGACCCGCCACGCCTTCGACGCCGGGGCGCGGTTCTCCGCCGAACTGCTGCAGGACGGACAGACGCTGCTGGCCCGGACGGTGGAGGATTACTGGCGGTGCGAATTCTATCCGCTCGACGAGCGCTGGCAGCGTCAGATCCGCTCGCGCTGGAGCGGGCCGGAGGCTCTGACCACCGCGTTGCGGCCGTTGCTGAAGGATGGCGAGCCACAGCCGCTGTGGGTGGATGGCGTGGCGGTGACTGCGCCCACACCGCTGGCGGCGCTGCTCGGTGGTTTCGAGCGTGAAATGGAGAAACGCCAGGAGATCGAGTCCGCCCTGCACGCGCGCTGGGATGGAGAGGCGATCCGCCGGACGCTGCAGGCGGCGTTCGACGCCGACGCGCTGAAGAAGAACAGCTACAAGGCAGAAGAGCTCGAAACCCGTCTCGCCGCCTTCCAGAGCTGGCTCGAGCAGGGCAGTTTCGACAAGGCGGAGGATGTCACCGACAGCAGCGGCCGTTTCTGGCTCAGCCAGGAGAAGCTGGCGGGCGCGACGAAGAAGAATGCGGCGGTGCCCGAGCATCCGTTCTTCGGCTGGCTGGATCGGCTCGCCGAGGCCGGCACACCGTTCGATGCCATCGCCACCCAGGTGCTGGTGCACGCCCGCGACCGGATCGCGAAAGCGTTCGCGGAGGAGAAGCGGCGCCGCGGGCTGTGGGAGTTCTCGGATCTGCTCAACGATCTCGATGCCGCCCTGGCGCCGAGCCGGAACGGCGGCGATGCCGCGCTGCGGCTGGCGGCGCGTATCCGCCAGGAACTGCCGGTGGCGCTGATCGACGAGTTCCAGGATACCGATCCGGTCCAGTACCGGATCTTCTCGCAGGTCTATCGGGCCCCGGAGAGCGACCCCACCGCCACCGCGCTGCTGATGATCGGCGATCCCAAGCAGGCGATCTACGCCTTTCGCGGTGCCGACATCCACACCTATCTGCGTGCGCGCCGGGCAACGCCGAGCCGCTTCACGCTGATGCGCAACTTCCGCTCGACACAGGCCATGGTCGAGGCCACCAACGCGCTGTTCCAGCGTCACCCGCAACCGTTCGGCAGCGACGAGATACCGTTCGTGGCGATCGGCTTCCAGCCCAAGTCGACACGGCTGGTCGATCAAGACGGTGGGCCGGTGTCCGCGCTGGGAGTGTGGTGGCCGGACACCGAGCGCTACAGCCAGGGCGATTACCAGGCGGCGATGGCATCGGCCACCCGCGCCGAGGTCCAGCGGCTGCTGGAGGGCGAGTGGCGCTTCGCCGGCGACACCGGTGAGCGCGCGGTGCAGCCGGCCGATATCGCCATCCTGGTACGCAACGGGCCGGAAGCGCTCAAGGTGCGTCGGGCACTCGCCGACGGCGGGATCCGTAGCGTCTATCTCAGCGAGAAGTCGAGCGTGTTCGACACGCCGCAGGCGTTCGAGCTGCTGCAGCTGTTGGAGGCGGTGGCCCAGCCGCGCCAGGATGCTCGGCTCAAGGCGGCGCTGGCGACCCAGTTGCTCAACGACTCGCCGCGGACCCTGGAAGCGCTGCTGGCCGACGAGTTGGCGTGGGAGCGCGAGGTGGAGCGCTTCGGCGACTACCACCGCCAGTGGCAACGGCGCGGCGTACTGCCCATGTTGCGCAAGGTGATGCGGGATTTCCGCGTCGCCGAACGGCTGGCCCAGCGCGTCGACGGCGAGCGGGCGCTGACCGATCTGCTCCATCTCGGTGAACTGGCCCAGAACGCCCAGCAGCGGCTCGACGGCGAACAGGCGCTGCTGCGCTGGTGGCACCGGGCGCTGCAGGAGGGCGTCGCGACGTTGGACAGCCAGGCGCTCAGCCAGCGTCTCGAGAGCGACGAGGATCTGGTCCGGGTGGTCACCGTGCACAAGTCCAAGGGACTCGAGTATCCCATCGTGTTGCTGCCGTTCGTCTGCTCGCATCGGCCGGCGGAGCCGGATCGCCGGACCGGACTGCTGGCGGTGAGGCCTCCCGGCGACGAAGGCAGCGTGCTGGTGGCCTCGCCCGACGACGATCACCAGCGCGAGGCCGATCTGGCGCGACTCGACGAGGATGTCCGTCTGCTCTACGTCGCGCGGACCCGTGCCGCCTACGCTTGTCGACTGGGTGTCGCCCATGTCGGTCGCGGTCGGGGCCAGGGCGGCTGCCTGCACGAGACCGCGCTGGGACGACTGCTGGGCAGCGAGAAGGCGGACGATGGCGCGGCGCTGCTGGATCGGCTGCGACAGGGCCAGCGCGACGGCTGGCTGGCGATCGAGCCGCTGCCCGAAGCGCCGGATCACCGGCTGCGAACGGCAGTGACTGCGCCGCAAACCAAACCGGCGCGGGTCTTCGGCGGCGAGATCGACGATGACTGGTGGATCGCCTCCTACACCTCGCTGGTTGCGGACGCCCGTCGCACGGTGGGCGAGGACGACGAGGCGTGGGACGCCACCGGCGATGGCGGCGGCGAGGATGCCATCGCGGCCAGCGAGGACCTGCCGGCGACGCTGGACATCGAGGTCAGTCGCGAGCGAGATCCGGTGCCGCGGCCCAGTATCCGCTCGCTGTTCGATTTTCCACGGGGGCCGAGGCCGGGGACCTTCCTGCACGGTTTGTTGGAAACACTCGACTTCGATCGCCTGGACGAATCCGGCTACGACGTGGCGCTGCGCCGGGAGATCGACCGCCGCCTGGCGACCAGCGGGTTCGATGCCGAATGGGCGCCGCTACTGCAGGCGCTGCTGCTCGAGGGGCTGCGCTCGCCACTGATGCGCGTCGACGGCCACCCGGTGCGCCTCGATCGCCTCGGGTCGTGGCGCCCCGAGCTCGAATTCTGGCTGCCGGCATCGGCGGCCTGGAGCGAGCCGCTGGACCGTCTCGTCTCACGGCTCGAGACGCTGCCCGGCCGACGCCCCCGGCTGGCGCCGCGCAAGCTCAACGGCATGCTCAAGGGCTATATCGATCTGGTCTTCGAATCGGGGGGGCGCTGGTACGTGCTCGACTGGAAATCCAATCACCTGGGCGATACGCCGGCCGACTACCAGGGCGAGCGTCTGGCCGCGGCGATGGTGGATCACCGCTACGACCTGCAGTACGTGCTCTACGTGCTGGCGCTGCACCGCCTGCTCGCGTCGCGGCTGGAGGATTACGATTACGACCGGCACATGGGCGGCGCCTGTTATGTCTTCCTGCGGGGGCTTTCCGAGGCGCCGCTGTCCATGGCGCCCGAAGACGCGCCTGAGTCTGCCAAGGCGCCCGAAGACACGCCTGAGTCTGCCAAGGCGCCCAAAGACGCGCCTGAGTCTGCCAAGGCGCCCAAAGCCGCGCCTGAGTCTGCCAAGGCGCCCAAAGCCGCACCTGAGTCTGCCAAGGCGCCCGAAGACGCGCCTGAGTTTGCCAAGGCGCCCGAAGACGCGCCTGAGTCTGCCATGGTGGCCCAGGACGCGTTCGAGTCTGGCATGGCGTCCGAAGTCGCCCCCGGGGTGTTCCACCGGCGCCCGTCGCGGGCGTTGATCGAGGCGCTGGATGCGTGGCTCGAGGGTGACGCCGGGCCGGCGGGCGCGTTGCTGCGACATCCCACAGAGATCCCGACATGAGTCGCCGACCGTCGACAACGCAGTCGAATCGGGGTGCGAGCCCCGGCTCGCAGGGCGCGGACCAGTTCTCGCTGGCCCTGGATGGCGACGACGCCCCCACGTCGCCGACTGCGGCCGAGGCCGGTGCGCTCAGCCGTGACACCCTGCTGGCGGCGCTGTCGCTGTGGGTGGCGCTGGGCTGGCTGCGCCAGCTCGACCGCCACTTCGCGCTCTTTCTGCTCGAGCGCGATCCCGCTGCCGATCCGCTGGTCGGTCTTGCC
Organism: Salinicola sp.; assembly: GCF_982684285.1. Classification (NCBI taxonomy): domain Bacteria; kingdom Pseudomonadati; phylum Pseudomonadota; class Gammaproteobacteria; order Oceanospirillales; family Halomonadaceae; genus Salinicola; species Salinicola sp. Next base: position 5,758 of record NZ_CEXLVS010000039.1, read on the forward strand.
GCGGCGCTGGTCAGCCACCAGGTGGGCCGGGGCCATGTCTGCCTGTCGCTCTCCCGGGTGCTGGACGCCCCGCGCTCCGCGCTGTCGCTGCCTCCCCTGGAGAACGAGGGCGAGAGCGAGTCGGCGGGGGCGGTGGTGCTGCCGGAATCCCTGCTCGACCCGGTCACGCCGGCGCGATGGTTCGCCGCGCTGATCGGGTCCACCACCGTTGCCGAGGCGACGGCAGCCGAGGGGCTCGCCACACCGCTGGTCGTGGACGGCGACCGGGTCTACCTGCGCCGGTACTGGCAGGCCGAGAGCGGGGTGGCGGCACGACTGCGCCAGCGTCTGGGGCCGCCACTGGCGGTTGACGAGGGGCTGTCCACGCGACTGCAGGCTCTGTTCGCCGGCAATCGGCGCGAGCAGGGCGAACCTGACTGGCAGCGGGTGGCGTGCGCCCTGGCGCTGCGGCAGCGGCTGACGATCATCTCCGGCGGGCCGGGGACCGGCAAGACCACCACCGTGACTCGCCTGCTGGCGTTGCTGCAGGAGCAGTCGCTGTCGGGCGAGAGCGAGCCGCTGCGGATACGGCTGGCCGCGCCCACGGGCAAGGCGGCCGCCAGGCTATCGGAGTCGATCGCGGGAGCGGTCGGCCGGCTGGAGGTCTCCGACGCCGTGCGCGCCGCCATACCCCAGGAGGCGCAGACGCTCCACCGGCTGCTGGGGGCGCGCCCGGCCACGCGCCATTTCCGTCACCATGCCGGGGCGCCGCTGAGCCTCGCCCTGCTGGTGGTGGACGAGGCCTCGATGGTCGATCTCGAGATGATGGCGGCGCTGCTCGATGCCATGCCGGCGGAGGCGCGCCTGATCCTGCTCGGCGACAAGGATCAACTGGCCTCGGTGGAGGCGGGCTCGGTGCTGGGCGATCTGTGTGCGGGGGCCGGCGACGCCGGATACTCCGAGGCGACTCGCGACTATCTTCAGTCGATTGCCGGCGAACCGTTGCCCGTTGCCGCTGAGACCAATCCGCTGGCCGATCACGTGGCGATGCTGCGCCGGAGTTTCCGCTTCCGGGCGGACAGCGGCATCGGGGCTCTCGCCAGGGCCGCCAACGCCGGCGACGGCCGCGACTTCACGCGGCTGTTGAAATCGGGTTTCCAGGACGTGGAGACGCTGGACATCGACGCGGCGGCATTCGAGCGGGCCGTGGTGACAGGCTATCGGCCGCTGTTCGAGGCGCTGCTTGGCGGGGCGGACGTGGCATCGATTCTCGCGCTGCAGGCCCGCTTCCAGGTGCTGTGCGCCCTGCGACGCGGGCCGTGGGGCGTCGAGGGGCTGAACGATCGCATCGCCCGGGCGCTGTGGCAGCAGGGCTGGATCTCGCGCACCGATGGCTGGTTCGCCGGCCGCCCGGTGATGGTGACCCACAACGATCCCCAACTGGGGCTCTACAACGGCGACCTGGGGCTGACCCTGGCCGACGACGCCGGCCGGCTGCGGGTCTGTTTCCCGCAGGGCGACGGCACCCGCCAGGTACTGCCGTCGCGGCTCGATGCCGCGGCAACGGCATTCGCGATGACCGTGCACAAATCCCAGGGATCGGAGTTCGATCACGTCCTGTTCGCACTGCCGGCGCGGGCCAATCCCATCGTCACCCGGGAGCTGATCTACACTGGCATCACCCGAGCCCGCTCGCGGCTGACATTGGCGCTGGCACAGGGCGGCAACGACGAGCGGACGTTACGCGAGGCCATCGCCCGGCAGGTGGTCAGGGACAGCGCGATCGCGGAGCGGCTGCTGGGTCTGCCAGGATCATCTGCGCCAAGGGATTCGTCAGGGAGTGAAACATGAGTGTCCACGAGTGGCAGGAACTGACCACGACGGAAATGGCCGGACTGGTCGACGCGGGGACGGTGGCCGTGCTGCCGCTGGCGGCGATCGAGCAGCACGGCGCGCATCTGCCGCTTTCCACCGATCTGGACATCGGACTGGGCCTGCTCGAGGTGGCAGCGGCAAGACTCCCACCGGACCGGAACGTGATCCTGCTGCCGCCGCTGGCGCTGGGCTCGAGTCTGGAACACGCCGATTTCACGGGGACGTTGAGCCTGCTGCCGGAAACGGCGATCGCGGTCATCGAGGCGCTGGGCGAGGCGGTGAGCCGCGCCGGTATTCGGCGTCTGGTGCTGTTCAACAGCCACGGCGGCAACAAGGCGGTCATCGACCTGGCCGCGCTCAAGCTGCGGGCGAGGCACGCCATGCTGGTGGTCAAGGCCAACTACTTTCGCTTCACGCCGCCGGCGCAGACGCTGCCCGCCGAGGAACTGCGCCATGGCCTGCACGGGGGCGCGCTGGAAACGTCGATGATGCTGCATCTCGCCCCGGACAAGGTTCGGGTCGCCCGGCTGGCCGATGCGGTCTCCGAGGGGCGAGTCCGCGAGCAGGCCGGATCGACCCTGGGCCCGGAGGGGGATGCCGGCTACGCCTGGATGGCGCAGGATCTGCACGCCAGTGGGGTGACCGGCAACGCGACCCTGGCCGACGCCGAGACCGTGCGCGCCGGCCTCGAGCAGCGCGTCAAGACGCTCACCCACCAGCTCGAGGAGCGATCCGATCGCCTCGCCGAGCTCGAGATGGTGCTGCTGG
>NZ_CEXLVS010000039.1:8389-21877 GCF_982684285.1 Salinicola sp.
GGGAGCGTTCGATCTCGACACCTTGCGTTGACGCCATCCGGCGTCGGGGTGACGGGGTGCGTCTCCCGAACGCCGATGGTTGCGGCGACGATTGGGTGAGGCTCAGCGCGCCACCGGACGCCGGAAAGGCGTGGCCGACTCCTTCTCGCCGTCGTCGAGAACCTCTTCCAGCCAGTGGCCGGCGCGCTTGGCCTTGGCGTCCAGGTAGCGTCGGTTCTGCTTGGTCAGCTTGCCGTAGACGCCGCGCCGGTTGACCACCTCGACGCCGCCCTGGTCCATGGCGGCGATCTTCTCGGGGTTGTTGGTCAACAGTTCGATCCGCGCGATCTCCAACTGCTCGAGCATCTCCAGCGCGACTTCGTAGGTTCGCTCGTCCTCCCCGAACCCGAGTACCTGGTCGGCGTCGACCGTGTCCAGGCCGCCATCCTGCAGGGTATAGGCACGCAGCTTGTTGGCCAGCCCGATACCCCGGCCTTCCTGGGCGAGATAGAGCAGCACGCCGCCGCCGCGTTCGTCGATGGTGCGCACGCTCTCGCGCAGCTGCTCGCCGCAGTCGCAGCGCAAGCTGCCGAACAGATCGCCGGTGAGGCAGGCCGAATGGAGACGCACCGGCACCGCATCGCTCCATTCGCGGCGATCGCCGATCACGATCGCGATGTGCTCGCGCATGCCGTCGGCCTCCCGGAACATGACGAATTTCGCGCGTTCGGCGTGAGACAGCGGGATCTCCGCGTCACTGGTGCGCTTGAGGAAGCGTGACCGGCTTTCGGAGTAGGCATCGATCTGCTCGGCGGCGACCGCCAGAACGGTGCCCTCCGCGACCAGCGCCTCGACCTGGGCGCGCTGGGCGTGGCTGACCTCGGCGACCACGGCCGCGGGGATCAGCAGGCCGATTCGCATCAGATCCAGCGCCGCCTCGCTTGCCGGATCGGCGGCGACGGGCTGGCGATCCACGGGCAACCGCTGCGTTTCGTCTCTGGCCCAGGCGACGATGGCGTGGGCGCCGTCGGCGGGGGCGACCGGCACCAGCCCCACGCGCGGGCCGAAGTCGATGCCCAGCCGCGCCAGGCGGTGGCGGGTCAGCGCCAGTGCGGCCGGGCCGCCGGCCAGCGCCGGCAGTGCCGCCAGCGCGTCGTCGTCGCAGCCCTCGAGCGGGTGGACCACCACGTCGCCGCTGGGGGCACGCACGAGAACCGGGAGGCCGCGTCGCAGATCGAATATCGCGCGTTCTACCTGTCGCATGATCGTCTCCTTATCCTGTCGTCCATGATCAGTCTCATCTGTGATCGCTATCCGTGATTGGCACCCATGACCGGCGTGAAAGAGCGGCAAGGTGAAACGGAATGACGGCGCTCACCGCCGAACGCTCTCCGCCAAGGGCGATCTTTGTTACGCTGTGATGCCGTCTGGCCAAGGAATGACCGTGACTGCCTCGTCCGATAATCCCGCCCATGCCGTTACACCCACCGTGTCCGCGCCCCAGGCCTGGCGCTGGCTTCGCCAGGTGGCGGCCCTGACCCGTGACGACACCTTCGACGGTACCGTCGTCGATGGGCATCATCGCCTGGAAGTCGACGACGCCGGCGACTGGCGCTGCAGCCATCCGGTCGACGAGGAGGCCGCGCAGCTGCTGTCGATCTGGTTGCCGTGGTGCACCGCGTCGTTGCTCCGGGGGCCACGTGTCATCGCCCAGTTCGGCCAGAGCCTGGACGGTCGCATCGCCACGGTCACCGGTGCTTCCCACTACGTGACCGGACAGCAGAGCCTGGTCCACCTGCATCGGATGCGGGCGCTGGTCGACGCGGTCGTGGTTGGTGCCGGTACGGCCGATGCCGACGATCCGAAGCTGACGGTGCGCCATGTCGAGGGCGACAACCCGCTGCGGGTGGTGCTCGACCCGCGGGGCCGGGTGCCGGCCGACCGCAATGTCTTCCGCCAGCCGGCGGCGCCGACCTGGCACCTCGTCAACCAAGGCGTCGAAGGCCATGGGCTTGCGGCGCATGTCAGCGTCAAATCGCTGCCGCCGGGGGCGGTCGGCGTCGATCCCGCAAGCGTTCTCGCTGTGCTGGCCGAGCAAGGCCATCGTCGGATCCTGATCGAGGGTGGCGGGCTGACGATCTCCCGCTTTCTCAAGGCGGACTGTCTCGACCGATTGCACAGCGTGGTCGCACCCATGCTGATCGGGTCCGGCCGTCCGGCGCTGACGCTGCCGGAGATCGAGACGCTGGAGGTGGCGCTGCGACCGGCCTGTCGCCATTTCCGCCTCGGCCAGGACATGCTGTTCGATCTCGATCTGCGCGATAGAACTCCATCGGCCTCCTGATCTCATCCGGGATGTCCCTCCGCTGCCATCTTGCGGCGAACCGAGGCTGCCCGGCTCGCACGCCGGTCCCACAACAGCACTCCCAATCCCGGCAGGCTGGCGGCGAGCACGAGCAGGCCGTAGGCCACTGAGAGCGCGACTCCCTCCTGGGCCGGCAGGCCGGCCAGGGGCCAGATCACTGCGGCGGCCCCTTCCCTTAGCCCCCAACCGGCGACGGTCAGGGGGATCGCCATGGCCATCAGCAGGGGCGGGATCAGCGGCAGCAACTGCGGGATCGGCCGCTGGAGGCCGAGGGCCTGGGCGGCGCAGAGAAAGACGGCGACGTAGGTGGCGGTCACCAGCAGCGAGCTGAGCAGTTGGGCGGGCCACACGGATGCCGTCAGCAACGCCCGCCTGATGTCCTGGCCGAAGGTCGCCAGGGCCGTCCAGCGCCACCGCCTCGATACGCCGATGACGATGCCGACCAGCAGCAGTGCCGCCAGCAGAAGCCACGTCAGGGTCGTCGCCTGGGCTTGCCACGCCCGGGCGATGCCGTGGCGTAGGTCCGGCGAGAGACAGACGGCGACGACCGCCACGAGCAGCAGCGCCACCTGTCCGGAGGCGCGCTCGATGATCACGGCGCGAACCGCCGGCCCCGATGCCGGGGGGTGGCCGCCACCGGAGTGTGTCCGGGTATTGCCGTGGCGCCAGGCCCGGGCGGCGTCCCCCAGGCCGCCGCCCGGCAGCACCTGGTTGAGGAAGGTGGCCAGATAGTATTCGCGGATGGCCACTGGCCACCGTAGCGCGATGCCGATCCGGTGCGCCGTCATCCGCCAGCGCCAGGCCGAGATCGCGACCTGGGGAATGCCGAGCAGGACCGCGGCCGCGACCCAGGCCGGCGACAGCGCCATGAGCCGTTCCAGCAGCTGGCCGGTATCCAGTTTCCACGCCAGTACGCCCAGCAGCGCCAGCGTCACGGCCAGCCGCAGCCAGGGCGACAGCCACCGGTTCACGCTCGCGCTCCCGAGGGCGTTCCGCCGGTCGGGGTCGCCAGCAGATCGCGGTGACCCACGGTCAACGTCGCCCGCTCACGCTGCAGATCGTCGAGACGGCGGGCATGCCACTGGTCGACACGGTCCCGCTGCTGCGGCAGTTGCTCGTGAAGCGCCTTGCGCCAGCCGGCCATCAGCGCCTCGGCGAGAGGCAGCGATTCCGGCCCGAGCCGCCAGGGGGCCGCGGCTTCCCGGATAAGGTAGCCGCGGCGGTGGAAGCTCTCGCGAAGCCGTCGGGGAGCCTCGCTGCCCACCACCGGGCCGCCCCCCTTGTCGCGATGCTGGTGGGCCTGGAGCGCGGCGAGCATGAAGCGGTCGTCGTCGCCGTAAAGCGCGCTGCCGCCGGCATCGTGGAAACGGATCAGGCCATCGATACTGAGGGCGAACAGCACCGCACAGCCGCTACGCTGGCAGGCATCGGCCAATGCCTCGATATCGGCGGCCGTCAGCAGGTCGAACAGCGCCGAGGCGGTGACCAGGTCGGCGCCCTCCAGGCCGTGCTCCCAGGCCGCCGTCAGGCTCAGTTGGTCGGTCTCCAGGTGGATCGGCTGGCCGTCGGCACTCGACAGCGACTCGCAGCGAAGTCGGGCCTGGGCCAGCAGCCCGGAGTCGTGGTCGATGAGTCGCCAGGACTGGGCGCCCTGCAGCCGCGGTGCCAGATAGCGCAGATTGGAGCCGCTGCCGCAGCCCAGATCGATCACGCTGCGTGGTGTCTCGAGCGACCGGGCCTCGCGCGGCGGGTGCGCCGCGGCGCGGCGCGTCAGCCACTGATCCACGGCGTGGGTGAGCTGGGCGTCGCGCGCCCTGTGATCGGCGGGCTCCCTCAGCGTCAGCCATTGATCGCTGAACAGCGCGTCGGTGGCGGGTAGCTGCGACATCGGCATCAGCGCGTTGCCTCTGTCATCTTCGAGCGTGTCAGGGCCTGGCCGAAGGCGGCGGCGGCGGTGTGCCAGTCCGTCAGGGTGTCGCGGCACGTTCTGGCCCCTGTCCGGTAGCGCTGATAGCGCTCCGAATCCTCCAGCATGCGTTCGAGTGCATGGCGTAGCGCCGCGACATCGCCCGGCGGCACCTTGATGCCGGCGGTGTCTGGCAGCGTATGGGCCAGGGCGCCGCCCGTCGTGGTCACTACCGGCAGGCCATGGGCGAGCGCTTCGGTGACGACCATGCCGTAGCCCTCGTAGTGGGAAGGCAGCACGAAGAGATCGGCTTGACGATAATGCTCGGCCAGGCGCTCGGCGGGTTGGGAGCCCAGCAGTCGCACGCGCTCGCCCAGCTGGTGTTCGTCGATGGCCTCGCGCACCTTGGCGACGTAGGCGTCGGCCCGATCCAGCGCGCCGATCAGATCGCATCGCCACGGCAGCGCGGTCAGACCCGCCAGCGCCTCGACCAGCAGATCCTGGCCCTTGCGCGGTGTCACCGTCGCAATGCACAGCAGGCGAGGGGTGCCACTACCGTCGCCGCTCGCCAGTGGGCCGGTCTGGACGCCGGGCTCGATGACGGCGATCTTGTCGGCCGGCACATCGAAGTCGCGAAGCCGACGGGCGGTATAGACGCTGGTGACGATGACGCTCGCGGCTGCCGCCAGGGCGCGGGTTTCGCTGACGCGGAAGCGCTGCTGTTCCGGGGCGCCCAGGCCGGTCTCGTCGGCGAGTGGATGGTGCACCAGTGCGGTGATCGATAGCCGCGACGCGTGACGCTCGACGATGGCCGGCAGCCCGCCCATGGCGAGCCCGTCGATCACGGCCCGGCTGCCGTCCGCCAGGGCGGTCAAGGCGCAGTCCAGGGCGTGGGAGGCGACGGCATCCGGCTCGGGAAAGCGTCCCTCGAGCCCGATGACGTCGATGCTCCAGCCTGCCGCGCGCAACGCTTCGACGATTCGCGCATCGTAGACGTAGCCGCCGGTCAGTTGGTCGGGGTTTCCGGCGACGATGAGGGTGAAGTCGCTCATAGTCCCCCTTCGTAGCTTGCCCAGGCCACGTGGGACTCGTGCAGGGTCACGGTCAAGGCGGTGAGGTGGCGGCCGCCGTCACCCAGTTCACCCTCGCGAATGGCGTGGGAGAGCCGGTCGAAGACGACCTTGGCCATGAATTCGGTGGTGGTGTTGCGGCCCTTGAACTCGTCGACATCGTCAAGGTTGCCCAGGGTGAATTCACCGAGCACGCGTTTCAGTGTCTCGCTGGCCAGACCGATATCGACGACGAGATCGTCCTGGTCGAGCTCGGGGCGCTTGAAGGTGGCGTCGACCACGTAGGTCGCACCGTGCAGCTTCTGCGCCGGTCCGAAAGTCTCGCTGTTGAAGCTGTGGGCGATCATCATGTGATCGCGAACGGTCAAGCTGAACATGTCTCGCTCCTTGATGAGTCGGCCTGGTGGGCGGCCGGTGCCGAACTTGCGTCCTGCTGTCCCTGGCGAATCCCCCCGGTGGCGAGCGCGATACCGGGGCGGTGTAATGAGATTACGTGGCGTCAGCCGTAACGGATGCGCTGGCAGAGCGTGTCGTCGTCACGCTGGCTCAGTCGCTTGAGGGTCTCGGGCAGATCCCGGAAATGGCTCTCCCCGCTGATCAGCACGTCCAGGCAGTCGTGATCGAGCAGCGCCAGCGCCAGGGTGAGTCGCCGCTTGTGATTCCAGCGCGGACGATGCCCGGGCGACACGCTGCCGACCTGGCTCGATCGCAGCGTCAGGCGACGGGCGTGAAACGCCTCGCCGAGCGGCAGATTGACCTCGCGGCTGCCGTACCAGCTCATCTCGAGCACGGTGGCCTCGAACCCTGCCAGTGAAAGCGCGCTTTGCAAGCCGGCATCCGATGCGCTGGCATGCACCACCAGATCCTGTTCGGCCTCGGCGGTCTCGGGGGTGTGGAAATCCACCCCCAGCGCCTCGCCGAGAAAGCGCTTGCGCTCGTCGATATCGATCAGCTGGACGTGGGTCCCGGGCAGTCGGGCGCAGAGCCAGGCCACCAGGGCGCCGACCACGCCAGCGCCGACGACGCTGATCCGGTCGCCGATGCCTGGCGCCGCGTCCCACTAGGCGTTGAGCGCCGTTTCCATGTTGGCGCCGAGTATCGCGCGCTGCGGGGGCACGCCGGGCGGCAGCGGCACGACATCCCCGACGCCGACACGGTAGTGGGTCTGGTGAGGGTGCAAGCAGTAGACGTATCGCCCGTGCCAGTCGTGCGCTCCCTGTTCGACGACGCCGACATTGGAGTAGCCGTATTTGACCGGGCCGGGAAACTCGCCGCTTTGAAAGGGGGCCCGCATTCGCTGGTATTCGCTCGCCGGTACCTGGCCGTTGAAGACCAGGGTCTCGCTGCCCCGACTGATGGCGGAGTAACAGGTGCGGATCATCAAGTCGCCGCTGACACTCAGCTCGGCCTGGCGAATTTCGCCGTTACCGTTGCCGAGAGACCAGAAGGCATGAGCGTAAGGCGTCGTCATTGCGATATCCGTTCCTTGATGACAGATCGGGATGGCGGTTCGTCGTCCTGCTGAGAGTATGGCAGAGTGTGACGAATTAGCATTGTACAAATGGTGTACAAGAAGAGATCTAAAAACAAGATTGCTTCGAACCGATGGCGGTGCCGGCCATTCGCCGGCCCCTGACGAGCGATGGAGAGATCGGCCAATTACCGGCGTTGCTCGCCCCGCCGATCGCCGCGATGACCGGCAATTCTCGCAAATCGGTCAAACTGCATCCAAACTTGTACGGGCAGCGTATCGGTTGGAGGGCCTCGTTACGATCTGGCGTCACGGCTGGTCGAGGAGCGAGCCATCATTAGGGAGGAAGTCGCCGATGCGACACTCATCGACACGTATCTCGGCAGCGGCTCTCCGCCGGGTCGGATCCCTGCGCGGCTGGGTCGATATGGCGGCGGGCCTCGCGCTGGTCGCCCTGCTGACCGAGTGGGTGCACTGGGCATTCTCGGCGCCTTCGGGCCTGCGTTTCACGGCCGGCGGCATCTACGTGGCGATCGCCACGGCAGTGCTCTGGGCCTGGCCAGCCTCGCGGCAGGGCCTCGGCTGGGCCAACCGTGTCACGCTGCTGCGCGCAGCGCTGATCGCGATCGTTGCCGGCGTCGTGGTATATCCAGACTTCATCCAGCGCCATGCCGAGGGCATCGCGGCGCTGTCGCTACTGGCGCTGGCACTCGACGGCATCGATGGTTGGGTGGCGCGGCGAACCGGGTCGTCCAGCGCCTTCGGGGCGCGGTTCGACATGGAGCTGGATGCGTTCTTCATCGTCGTGCTGTGCATGGCGTTGATCGCCCTGGACAAGGTGGGTGCCTGGATCCTGCTCATCGGGCTGGCGCGGTATGCCTTCCTGGTAGCTGGCGTCTACTCGCCGTGGCTCAATCGCTCCCTGCCCGAGAGCTATTTTCGCAAGACGGTCTGCGTCTGGCAGGTGTCGACGCTGATGGTCTGCCTGCTTCCCTTCGTCGAACCCTCATGGGCTACCGCTTTCACGCTCGTGGCGGCGGCGCTGCTGGTCCTCTCCTTTGGCCGGGACATCGTCTGGCTCTGGCGCCATCGACCCGTTGGCGACATCGAGCTCTGAGCGGCGTCGCTGTCTCTCCCGACCCCTGTTGGGTCGATTTTCCCGCAAGGAGGCTGTCATGAGATCCGCCCGGTTGAACATCCTTCCCGCTCTGGTGCTGCTGGCGCTGGCATCGTCGCCGGCAAGTGCCGAGCCGCAGCGCTTCGAGATCGATCCCGAACACTTCTCCATCGCCTTCATGGTGGATCATCTGGGCTACGAAAACCTGCTCGGACAGTTCCTGGAGGGCGAGGGTACCTTCGTCTACGACCGTGAGACGCAAACGTTGGTCTCGGCGGAGGTCACGATCCGGTCCGACAGCGTCTTCACCAACCTCGACGCTCGCGATGAACACCTGCGGGGGCGCGACTTTCTGGACGCGGACGAGCATCCGCGGATACATTTCGTAGCCACGGATTTCGAGCCGTCGTCTCCGACGACCGGTACGCTGAATGGCGAGCTCACGCTGCTGGGCCGTACCGAGCCGGTCACGCTGGACGTCACGTTGAACCAGGATGCGGTCTATCCGTTCGGGCACGGGCAGCCCACGCTGGGACTGTCCATCCGGGGCGCTCTCGATCGCAGTGACTGGGGGATGGATTACGGCGTCGACAACGGGATGGTCGGCGACCATGTGACCCTGATCTTCGAATTGGAAGCGGTACAGCGGGATACCCTTTCCAGATGAGATGGCGGCTTCACGAGCACGAGCTCTTCATTACCGACCCAACCATTGTCAAGGATCGTCATGGCGCAGGAAGCCTTCACCCTCGTTGGCGAGCGAATCGAACCCGGCACCCGCCGGCAGGTCGACGTTCCGGTGGCCAAGCTCTATACCCATGCGCCGATGCACATTCCGGTGGAGGTGGTGCACGGTCGCCAGCCTGGTCCGGTGTTGCTGGTCTGCGGCGCGATTCACGGCGACGAGCTCAATGGCGTCGAGATCGTCCGCCGGCTGCTGAGGTTGCCGAACCTGTCGCGACTGCGCGGGACGCTGATTGCCGTGCCCGTCGTCAATGTCTTCGGCTTCGTCCAGCAGTCGCGCTACCTGCCGGACCGGCGCGATCTCAATCGCTGCTTTCCGGGGAGTGAAGGCGGGTCGCTGGGCTCTCGCATCGCCGCACTGATGCGGGAAGAGATGGTCGACCGGGCCACCCACATCATCGACTTGCACACCGGCGCCATTCACCGCACCAATCTGCCCCAGATTCGCTCCCAACTGCGCCAGAACCGCGAGACCCAGGCCATGGCCGAGGCGTTTGGCGTGCCGGTGATCCTCAACGCGGAGCTGCGCGAGGGGAGCCTGCGCGAGTACGCGCAGAATCGTGGCGTTCCCGTGCTCACCTACGAGGCCGGCGAAGCGCTGCGCTTCGACGAGTGGGCGATCGCGCCGGGCGTTAGGGGAATTCGGCGCGTGATGCGCCTGATCGGCATGCTGCCGGCCGACAACCGCCGGCGCACGCCGCCTCCCGCCGAAGTGGCCAACGGTTCGAGCTGGGCCAGGGCGCCGATCGATGGCATTCTGCGGCCGCGTGTCAGGCTGGGGGCGCGGGTCGCCAAGCATCAGTCGCTGGGGGTGGTGGCCGATCCCTTCGGCAACGACGAGGCGCCGGTGGTCGCCAGCGCCGATGGCATCGTCATCGGCATGAGCAACCTGCCGCTGGTCAACGAGGGCGAGGCGCTGTTCCACGTCGCCCGTTACCAGGAGATCGACGATGTCGAGAACGCGGTGGAGAGCTTCCAGTCGCGTTACGAGACGACCGGCTTCTAGACGCGCTCTCGGACCGGTTCGGCCAGCCGGCTCTCGTCGACCAGGCCGATGGCGTCATCGTAGACGCTGATACCGGCGCCCTCCTTGTGGGCGCTTTCCGAGAGGTAGCGTCGGAAACGCCTGCCCCCGGCGCAGCCCTGGAACAGTCCCAGCAGATGCCGGGTGATGTGGTTGAGCTTGGCGCCCTCGGCCAGCCGTTCGATCAAGTAGGGACGAAACGCACGCGCGACGTCGTGGCGGCTAGCGGCAGGCGAGGGCTCGCCGTAAAGTGCACGATCGACATCGGCCAGCAGCCACGGGTTCTGGTAGGCCTCGCGACCGATCATCACGCTATCCACGCCGGCATCGAGATGCGTCCTGCAGGCGTCCAGCGTGGTGATACCGCCGTTGATACCGATATGCAGCTCGGGATGCTGCGTCTTGAGCCGGTAGACGCGGGGATAGTTGAGCGGCGGGACGTCGCGATTCTCCTTGGGCGAGAGCCCCTGGAGCCAGGCCTTGCGGGCATGCACGATGAAGGTCTCGCAGCCGGCGCCGGCGACCCGATCGATGAAGCGTTCGAGATCGGCATCCTCGTCCTGGTCGTCGATACCGATGCGACATTTCACCGTGACGGGAATCGATACCGCGCGGCGCATGGCGGCGACGGCGTCGGCCACCTTGTCGGGGTGACCCATCAGGCAGGCGCCGATCAGGTTGTTCTGCACCCGATCGCTCGGGCAGCCCACGTTCAGGTTGACCTCATCGTAGCCCCACGCCTCGGCGATGGCCGCGCACTCCGCCAGTTCCCCGGGATCGCTGCCGCCCAATTGCAGTGCCAGCGGGTGTTCCATGGCGCCGTAGCCCAGAAAACGCTCCCGCGGCGAGCCATGCAGGATCGCGCCGGTGGTGACCATCTCGGTATACAGCAGTGCGCGGCGAGTCAGGCAGCGGGCGAAGGCCCGGTAGTCCCGGGTGGTCCAGTCCATCATCGGGGCCACCGAAAATCGGCGGGCTCGATCTGCTGGGCTTTGTGTCGGTATATCAGTTAGTTGCGTCATGGCCTGCGGTGTAAACATACACTGGTTGATACCATCGAGTCCTGCCGATGACCCGGCTCACTGCACCGTGGTGTACCAGTTGGCCGGTCGAGCCTATTTCTCCTGGAAGAGGTGGTACACCATGGCGACTTTTCGGCGGCGTGGCACGAGGTGGCGCGCCATTGTACGGAAGAAAGGGGATCCGTCACAGAGCCGTCCTCCTCGATGCGGTGCGGTCGACATAGGTGAATTGGGCTCAAGGCTGTAGTCAAGCGAGACGCGGTGTTCAGGGAGCGTGGGTATCGTCGTTCATCCCGGTGCCCGCCGGATCCTCCGCGTTCGAAGGATCCCTGAGCGGAAGTTCATCGGATCATCACGGGCTTGACCTCAAGTTAAGTCGAGGAATTACGCTGCGCTCGTCTTCCAGAGGAGCTCCATCATGTCAGCTATCGTTTCACTCTCTGACCGGCAGATGGCCTGCGTCGATCTAGCAGCCTATCTGAAGCGCATCGGGCTCTCGGGCGCCTTGCCCCCTACGCAGGAAACGCTGCGCTCCATCATTTCTCATCACATGGCCTCCATTCCATTCGAGGCCATCGATGTGCTGCTGGGGCGGGATATCTCGCTCGACCCGAGAGCCGTCGATGACAAGATGCTCCATCGCCAACGTGGAGGCTACTGTTTCGAACACACCAGCCTGCTGCAGCGTGTGTTGCAAGCCCTGGGGTTCTCGGTCGAAACCCACTTGGCCCGGGTGTGGGTCGGCCACATGCCGGAAGGTCCCGCCCCGGCCGCTACGCATGCGTCCTTGAAGGTGGTGGTGGGCGATGCCCTGTGGCTGGTGGACGGCGGCTTCGGCAGTTTCATGCCCAATGAGCCGCTCGCCTGGCAGCCGGATCTTCCTCAGCAACATGCCTACGGCGATTATCGGCTGCGTAAAACGATGAGCGGCTTCATGGTCGAGTCATACCATGATCACGCTTGGCAAGCCCTGTACGAAATTCTCGATTTCCCCTGGGAACCCATCGATTACCAGGTGGCCAACCACTACGTCTCCCGCTATCCGGACTCGCACTTTCGCAGTCGGTTGATGGTGGCCGTGACCACACCGGAGGCGCGTTACACGTTGGCGAGCAATCGTTTGAAGATCGCACGGGTAGAGGGCGGTATCGAAGAGCACCGCCTCACGGTCGAGGAGATGATCGATATCCTGGGCGGACGGTTCGGGTTGAACGTCGAGTCCTGCTGGATCCCCGTGCTGGAGCGCATCGTTGCTTCAGCGCAAGCCCAGGAAGAAGCCGCATCCTCGTGAGCGAGGGTGAGAGTGCCTGCGACAGGAGTCGCCTCTGAACAGGCCATGACGCCGACAGCACGAGAGGTCACCGCCGGCGTATCCAGCTTTCATGGCTTCGCCCATATCGATCCCGACGATAGTCGCTTTCGAGGTTTTCGATTCGCATGCTAACTGTCTCGTTCCCATAATGACATCAACGGTCAAGGCCAAGAGGCCAACCGAACAAACGAAAAATATGTCATTGGAGAACGAATCATGAAAACCCGTATCCTTGCCGCCATCGCACTCGCCATCGCTCTGCCCGCTGCTGCTCAGGCCAACAGCGCCCAGGCTGAAGAGGCTTTTGCCAGCCAGCGGCAGGCGCTGAACGTACAGCAGACTTCCGAATTTCAGGCGCTGCCAACCCAATACCGTATCGATCCGGTCAATGGTGGCCACAGCGATGCGGCCGATCAGGCTTTGACTTATGTCTCAGCCAGCACCATGCGCGCCACCAGCATCTCGGCTGGTGACAGCAGCCTGATTGGTGAAGGGCAGAGCATGGCAGCTGCCCAGGCGTTGCAGAACGCTGGCCAGCCGTCCGGTCATGGCAATGTCGAAATGACTTTCGCCAGCATTGACTGAGCTGGAAGCAAGATCGCAGTCACAGAATCTTCTGCCTCGCGCCTCGAGAGTCTGGGGCGCTTTTGAGAGACCTCCAGTCGTCTCCAACTTCCCCGGCCACTCCCCCTGGCCGGGGTTTTTTATGCGCCGCCGATCTATTGTCAATGAGCCATCGAGCTGTTTCGCGGCAGGTCCAATAGAGGGAACTGGGTTTCGATGGCCTGCGGGCGAAGGGCGAGCTACGGATCGGGACCTTGAGGCCGGTGCGACGCTTTCAGGCGTACACCCGGGGAGTTCGGGCATCGAGCTCAAGTCATTGGGGGCGGTTGCCGATAGAAGAGGCACCAGACGGTCTGGGGCGAGGGTTCAGCGCCGGTAGCCGGGCGGATTTCGACGTCGATCGGGATCCACTATCGCTTTGTGTCGCTTCCCTGCGACGACTTCGACCCGGTACATGTGGGGTTTCTCACCTTGTGCCACCGGGTCGCTTTTTCTCCGACACTCTATCCTGTCACGCCGACCAGAAAGCGTTCGGCGGGCTCGTTGTCGTGATAGTGGTTCCGGCAGCCGACTGTGTCGCCTGGAGTGGCGACCCGGGGCGTCGTTCTGCAAAGCCGCAGCATGGCGAGCGGAGAGGAACGGCTACCTGCCATTGATAGAGTCTCGGAGATGATGGTGCCCGGAGCCGGGCTCGAACCGGCACGGTGTCGCCACCGAGGGATTTTAAGTCCCTTGCGTCTACCAATTTCGCCATCCGGGCCGGACGCATTCGGTCAGTTTTCCGGGGGGCCTGTTCGCAGGACAGGGCGCCGGTGACCAGGAGGGCGACGAATCATGAAGACTCGACCCCGAGAAGAAGTGGAGGCTGGAGTCGGAATCGAACCGGCGTACACGGAGTTGCAGTCCGCTGCATA
>NZ_CEXLVS010000040.1:0-21808 GCF_982684285.1 Salinicola sp.
ACGTCTTCAATATCGCCATCGAGGGCAACTTCGACGATGCCCAGGCGATGGTCAAGGCGAGCTTCGCCGACCAGGCTTTCCTCGACGGCGAGCGGCTGGTGGCGGTCAACTCGATCAACTGGGCGCGGATCATGGCCCAGATCGTCTACTACGTGGCTGCCGGCGTGGCGCTGGGTGCACCGCATCGCGAGGTCAGCTTCTGCGTGCCGTCGGCCAACTTCGGCAACCTGTTTGCCGGCTACATGGCCTATCGGATGGGCCTGCCGGTCAAGCAGTTCGTCATCGCTACCAATGCCAACGACATCCTGCACCGTACGCTTGCCGACAACGACTTCTCCAAGCGTGAACTCGCGGCGACGCTGGCACCGTCGATGGATATCGTGGTGTCGTCGAATTTCGAGCGGCTGCTGTTCGACGCCTATGACCGCGACGGCGATGCCGTGCGCGACCTGCTCGAGCGCTTCCAGCAGGAGCCGGCCGTGCTGGCGGACGCGCCACTGGCCAGGCTGCGCGAGAAATTCTCGAGCTTCAGCGTCGACGACGACCCCATCCTGGCAGCGATCCGCGATGCGCATCATCGCACCAAGGAGCTGCTCGATCCGCATACCGCCACCGGTTACCGGGCAGCGGAGCGCGCACGTGCCGATGCCGTGACGCCGATGATCACGCTGGCAACGGCGCACCCGGCCAAGTTCGCCGAGGCGGTGGTCAAGGCGGGATTCTCCGGCGTGCCGCTGCCACCGCACATGGACGACCTGCTCGAGCGCGAAGAGCGCTACAGCGTACTCCCTGCCGACCTGAAAGCCGTGCAGGCGTTCGTCGCCGGCAACCGGCGCTGAGCCGAGGCGCACGGCGCGAAACGCAGTCTTGGGATGGCAGAGCGAGGACAAGTCATGTTGAAGATCTGGGGACGGGCGAACTCCACCAACGTCAAGAAGGTGCTGTGGTGTGCCGCCGAGCTGGAGCTGCCCTTCGAACGGCTCGACGCGGGCGGCGCCTATGGCGTGGTCAACGCACCCGCCTACCGGGCCATGAACCCCAACGGCCTGATCCCTTGTATACAGGATGACGACCTCGTGCTTTGGGAATCCAACGCCATCGTGCGCTATCTGTGTGCCAGATATGGTCGCGACTCCCTGCATGACGAGGATCCCGCAGTGCGCGCCGGGGCCGACAAGTGGATGGACTGGACGACATCGTCACTGGCATCGCCCTTCAGGGATCTGTTCTGGAATACGGTGCGCCTGCCGGTCGAGCAGCGCGACGACAAGGCTGCCGAAAAGGGGCTTGCCGCCTGCGGCGCGCTACTCGGCATGGCAGACCGGGCATTGGCCGAACGGCCTTTTTTGTCGGGGCCGGCGTGGGGGATGGGGGATATCCCGCTGGGCTGCTTCACCTACGCCTGGTTCGAGATGGATATCGCGCGTCCCGACCTGCCGCACCTGGCAGCTTGGTACACGCGGCTGCAGTCGCGCCCGGCCTATCGCCAGCACGTCATGACCGCACTCACCTGAGTTCTCGATGCCTGTTTTCCCAACTTCGCCCGCTGCGATTCGCGACCACTCCCGTCGTCGCATTCAGCCGCGCTCCCGCGACGAAGACGTCTATCGGCGCGGACTGGCCGCCGGGCTCTCCGAGCTTCAGGCGCGGATTCTCGCCGGCCGCCTTCACGGCCACGAGGGCCCGCTCGAGGCGCTGACTGCGCCGGCGCTGCGCTACCTCAGCCATCCCGAGCAGCTTTGCGACGCTCGCCGTGGCGCCGAGCGCATCGCGCGAGCGGTGAGCGAGGGCGAACACATCGGCATTCTCACCGACTACGATGTCGACGGCATCACTTCCCACGTGGTGATGCTGCGTTCGATGATCGAGCTGTTCGGCGTGCCGGCGGCAAAGCTGCACAGCCTGATCGGGCATCGAATCAACGACGGCTACGGCATTAGCCTGCCGCTGGTCGAGCGCACCCTGGCGCTGAAGCCGCGCCCCAGCCTGGTGATCACCGCCGATTGCGGCTCATCGGACGAGCCACGGATCGCCCGGCTGCGCGAGGCCGGAATCGACGTGGTGGTGACCGATCACCATGCGCTGCCGGTGGAGGGCCCCCCGACCTCCGCCTATGCCACCATCAATCCCACGCGCCCCGATTGCAGCTATCCCGACAAGACCATTGCCGGATGCATGGTCGCCTGGCTGATGATGTCGCTGACCCGCTCGGTGCTGGTGGAGCAGGGCGTGCTGTCGGCATCGACGCCGAAGCTCTCGCCGTGGCTCTCCTACGTGGCGCTGGGTACGGTGGCCGACTGCGTCTCGCTGGGGGCGAGTGCCGCCAATCGCGCCGTGGTGACCTACGGCTTGAAGCTGATCAATCGGATGGAATTCGCCTGCTGGCGCGTCATGGCGGAGCGCCTCGGTGCCGACAGCGTACCGTTCGATGCCGAGACGCTGGCGTTCCAGATGGGGCCGCGCATCAACGCCCGCTCGCGTCTGGACGACCCCTATGCGGCACTGCACTACATGCTGGCGGTGGACGACGGCATCGCTCGCCAGCATCTTCAGGTCCTCGACGATGACAACCAGGCACGCAAGGCGCTGGAGGCGGACATGGTCGAGAGCGCCCGGGCGCTGGCCAGGCCACAGCTGGACGAGAACTGGCCGGCGCTGATGATCCATCTGCCGGAAGGACACGCCGGCGTGCAGGGCATCGTCGCCTCGCGGCTGGTACAAGCCTACGGCAGACCGACGCTGGTGCTGACACCGGCGACCGCGCCGGACATGCTCACCGGTTCCGGACGCTCGATCGAGGCGTTGCATCTGCGCGATGCGCTGCAGCGCGCTCACGAGCTCTCGCCCTCGAGTCTGCCACGTTTCGGTGGGCACCGGGGGGCCGCCGGCGTGGGGGTACCGCTGGCCGAGATGGAGGCGTTTCGACGCGCGTTCCTGCAGGCGGTGCGGGAGCAGCTCGGCGAGCGGGAGCTGTTTCCCGTCGTATGGACCGACGGCGCGCTGACAGCCTCGCAAATGAGCCTCTCGACGCTGGACGAGCTCGAAGCCCTGGCGCCCTACGGCCGCGAGTTCGATGCGCCGCTGTTCGAGGCCGAGTTCTTCGTCGAGCAGCTGCGTCCGGTAGGCGCCGAGGGCAATCACCTGATGCTCGAACTCTCCTGCGACGCGGTCGTCTGCCGGGCGATCTGGTTCCGCGCGCTCAATCCCGGGGAAGCCGCGCCGATCTCGCTGGGCGACAGGGTGCGCTGTGCCTTCAAGCTGTCTCGCAATCGCTGGAAGGGGCGGGAGTCGTTGCAGCTGATGGTCGAGCACGCCGAGCGCCTTTAGGAGAATGGAAAATACTGACTGAACGGCTGCGCGACCCCGGCGTTTCCGGTGAATCACTGCGTTGTGCGGTGCCGGGGCGTCGGTCCGATCGGAATCCTCGCTACCCCATGGGCTCCGGTTGCTCCGCTCGCCGGCTTGTTCGGCATTTCCTCGGCTCATCGGGGTCATGGGATGCCCGCTGACTTCTTGCCGTCTGCTTTATAGACTTGCCGTTATAATCCCTCGGCGGCGCCACAAGCGCCGACGCTGAATTCGACTGCCTATCCGGCGGCACAACGACAACAAGGGGGTCCGCATGGAACGGGTCTATCGCCACCGTCCCCACGAGGACGTGCTGGCCATCCTGCTGGGGGCGTCCTGCGCTGCCCTGGGCCTGGCGCTCTATCATCACGCCCAGATATTGATCGGCAGTACCGCGGGGATCGCGCTGCTGGTGACCTACGTCACCGGATGGAACTTCGGGCCGGTCTTCTTCTTGGTCAACCTGCCGTTCTATTGGCTGGCATGGCGTCGCATCGGCCACCATTTCACCTTCAAGACCTTTGGTGCGGTGGCGTTGCTGTCGTGGATATCCTGGATGCTGCCGGACTGGCTGGAGATCGGCACGGTCGACCCGCTGTTCGCGGCGCTGGCAGGGGGCAGCCTGATCGGCCTGGGCGTGCTGTTCCTGTTCCGCCACCGTGGCAGCCTCGGCGGGTTCAACATCCTCGCGGTCTACCTGCAGGATCGTTACGGCTGGCCGGCGGGGAAGGTGCAGGTGGGCCTGGACGGCCTGATCATGCTGGCCGCGTTCTTCGTGCTGCCGGTCACCAACGTGCTCTATTCGATCGTCGGCACCGTGGTGCTGGGGGCGATTCTCACCATCAACCACCGCCCGGGGCTCTATACCGGCGTCAGTCAGAGCTGAAGGCCCTGGTGCGAAAGCGGCTTCAACCGGCGCCGGCGTTCAATAGTTGGGCCACAACCCCGGCGTGACCAGCTCGAGCAGATGGTTGTCCGGATCGCGGAAGTAGAGACTCACGCTCCCTTTCGGCCAGCGGGTCCGGCCTTCGATCTCGATCCCTCGAGCGGCGAGATGCGCCTCCCAGTCGTCGAGACTTGCGCTCGGAATCGCCAGCGCCAGATGCTGGCGACCGGCGCCGTCATGGGGAGGAATCGTGCCCATGCCGTGGGGCAGCTCGACCGTCTCGCCGGTCTGGCCCTGCTGGAACACCAGCAGCATGGTGTCGCCGGTGGGGTAGGCGGTGAAGCGCTCGTCCTCGAGATGAGGCTCGAGGCCGAGCACCTGGGTGAAGAAGTCCCGGGCCCGCTTCATGTCGGCCGTGTAGAGAACGCTTTCGATGACGCCGCCCAGCGGTGGCGCGTGGTGTGGTGAAGTCATCGTTTTCTCCTTGCCGGTTGCGCCCTTGGCTGGCTGCGATCAGCCTCGCAGCCAGAACCACCAGACGATGAACAGAATCACCGCAATGCCCAGGGTATTGAGCAGAAGTGTCATGCCGTCGCTTCCTTTGCGTCGATCTTGGTTGGCGGACGTTGACCGCCACCGGGTCGCAGCAGGCGTAGCCGATTGGCATTGCTGACCACCGTCACCGACGACAGCGACATTGCCAGCGCCGCGATCATCGGGGACAGCAGTAGCCCGGTGAGCGGGTAGAGTATACCGGCGGCAATCGGGATGCCCAACGCGTTGTAGCCGAAGGCGCCCCACAGGTTCTGCTTGATGTTGGAGAGCGTCGCGCGGCTGATGGCGATGGCGTCACCGACGCCGTGCAGCGAGTTTCGCATCAGCGTCATGCCGGCGCTCTCGATGGCGATATCGGTACCCTGGCCGATGGCAAAGCCCACGTCGGCCTGCGCCAGCGCCGGGGCGTCGTTGATACCGTCTCCGACCATGCCGACACGCTCGCCCGCCTGCTGCAGCTCGGCGATCACCCGCTGCTTGTCCTCGGGCATCAGTTCGGCGCGCACGTCATCAATCCCCGCTTCGTGGCCGATGGCTGCCGCGGCCGCTCGATTGTCACCGCTCAGCATCACCACCTTCACTCCTTCTGCTCGCAGGCGCGCGATCGCCGCGCGGCTGTCCGGACGCAGCGCATCGCGCACCGCAAACAGCGCTGCCAGCTGTCCGCCACTGGCTAGATAGATCACGCTGGTCGCCTGCGCCTGCCACTTTTCCGCCTCGGTCTCAGCGGCGGCGATGTCGATACCTTGCTCCCTCATCAGCGCCGCGTTTCCCAGCAGCGCCCGGCTGCCATCACCCAGCGTGGCGGCGACGCCGCGACCGGTCAGGCTCTGGAAGTCGTGAATCTCCAGGCTATCCGTGGCATCTCCGACGTGGGTCATCAGGGCATCGGCCAGCGGATGCTCCGACCCGCGCTCCAGGGCAGCCACCACGGCCCCGACGCGGGGTTCGTCCTGCCAGTAGCGGCTGTCGGTGACGCTCGGCTTGCCGACGGTCAGTGTCCCGGTCTTGTCGACCACCAGCGTGGTCAACTGGCTCGCGGTCTGCAGCGCTTCGCCGTCGCGGACCAGGACGCCGTATTCGGCGGCCTTGCCGATACCGATCATGGTCGAGATCGGCGTCGCCAGGCCCAGCGCGCAGGGGCAGGCGATGATCAGTACGGTGGTCGCCGCCACCAGCATGTGAACGAGCTGCGGCGGCGGACCGAAATCGAGCCAGATCATCGCCGTGATCACGGCGATGATCATCACGCTGGGCACGAAGATCGCCGAGACCTTGTCCGCCAGCGCGCCGATCGGCGGTCGCGACTCCTGGGCACGGGAGACCTGGTCGACGATACGACCCAGTCGGGTGTCGTCTCCGATGTGGGTCGTGCGATAGATCAGACCGCCCTTGCCATTGACGGTACCGGCGCTGACCCGATCCCCCCGGGCCTTGCGTATCGGCGCCGGCTCGCCGGTGAGCATCGACTCGTCGATGAAGCTTTCGCCATCCTCGACGGTCCCGTCGACCGGCAGGCGCTCGCCCGGGCGCACCCGGATCCGGTCGTCGACCCGGACTTGCCCGAGCTCGATATCGCGCTCCTCTTCGTCACGGATCACCCGGGCCGTCTTGCTCTGCAGGTCGAGCAGGCGGGAGAGCGCCTGGCTGGTGCGACCGCGGGCGCGCAGTTCCAGCGTCTGGCCGATGCCGATCAGGCCGACGATCATCAGCGAAGCTTCGAAATAGAGATGACGGGAACCCTCGGGGATCGCCGTGGGCACGATCAGTACGGCCATCGAATAGAGCCATGCCGCCGCGCTGCCCAGGGCGATCAGGGTGTCCATGTTGGCCTGGTGATGGCGAAACGCCTTCCAGGCGCCGTCGAAGAAGCGGCGGCCGGCGGTTGCCAGCACGCCCAGGGTGGCGAGCCCCAGCAGTAGCCATACCCAGCGTTCGCCACCGACGAGTCGCGGGGTATGGACGAACATCGCCAGCATCATCGGCACGCCCAGCGCCAGGCTGACCGTCGATTCGATGGCATGGCGGCGGGCCTGACGGGAGGCGTTCTGCTGGCGCTTCGTGGCAGCCTCGCGCAGATCCTCGATCGGCGAGGCACCGTAGCCGGCGCTCTCGACCGCCGCGACCAGGTCGGCAGTGGTGGCCTGGCCGCTGACCTGGGCCGTCTCGCTGGCGAAGTTGACCTGGGCATGCTGCACGCCCGGCGTCCTGGACAATGCCTTCTGCACCGCGTTGACGCAGCCGGCGCAGGTCATGCCGCTGATCGACAGGCGCTGCCGTCGCCCCACCTCCGAAGCCGTCTCGTCCGCCGCAGCGGATGACGTCGGGATATCGGCTTCGACGGGAGCTTCCTCGTCCGGTGGATAGCCGGCCTCGGCCAGCAGTCGGGCGATCCGCTGCCGCGACAGCGTGCTGACGACCTGGAGGCGCTTGTCGTCCGGCTCGCCGCTGATGTCGGCGTGTTCGTCCTCGGCCTGGACCGCCCTGCGCATCCGGCCCACGCAACCCTGGCAGTGCATGGCGTCGACGCGATACCGGTAGCGGCTCATGAACGTCTCCTCGCGGTTGCAGGGCAATCCCCGCCGGCCTCGGGCGCCTGCTCGATCAGTCGGCAGATGCTATGGCCGTCGGGCGTGCCGTCCGGCAGGTGCGACCACTCCCGCATCGCCCTCTCCATGCGATCCGCCAGGGCCTGGAGTTCGCGAATCCGGGCATGGATCTGCGGCAGGCGGGCGGCCAGCAGGTCGCGCACCAGTGGGCAAGGGGAGTCGCCCTGATCCGCCTGTTCCAGGATGTCGGCGATCTCCTTGAGACTGAAGCCCAGCGTCCTCGCCCGCTGGATGAAACGCAGCCGATCGAGATCGCGCTGATCGAACAGCTGATAGCCGTTGTCGGGATCGCGGCGCGGGTTGAGCAACGATTGTCGCGCGTAGTGGCGTACCGTCTCGGGGGTGACGCCTGCGGCCCGGGCTAGTTCGGTGACCTTCATCGGATATCCTCGCTGAGCCTGTCATGAACATGAGTCTAAAACCTGGGTGTTACCCATTGGTCAAGGCGTGACAGCAGGCATTCGTTTTCACTGCCGACCGGCTATAGCCGTTGGTCTTACGACCAAAGAAATGTCCAAAAGGCGATTAAAACGACCGTTTGCTAATTGACGCTAAACCACCATTCCGTCACAACGGGAAGTGACAAGTCGAGCCTTTCCCACGCGGGGAAGTGGCTTGGAAAACAACGGAATCACCGACCGCATGATAGGCAAGCAAGACGCCGCCGCGGCGGCTTCCTGGGTCCAGGGGAAACCAATCATGATCATTCGTTATCGTCGTCTATCGTTGGCCATTGCACTGGTGAGCGCCGCCGCATCGGGGCAGGCCGTGGCGGGAGCGTTCCAGCTACAGGAGCAGAGCGTCAGCGGCCAGGGGACCTCCTGGGCCGGGCGCTCCTCCAATGTGCAGGACGGCTCCATCGTCTTCGGCAACCCGGCCGGCATGTCGTTCCTCGACCGCGCCCAGGTCACCGCGGGCACCCACTATATCGATGCCAGCTCGGACATCAGCAACGACAGCGGCACCCAGCCGGCGCTCACGCCGGGCGGTGTTGCCGTGGTCGGCACCCAGGGCAGCAGCGACGGCGACATGATCCCCCACAAGGCGGTGCCGTTCGGCTACTACGTTCAGCCGATCAACGATCGCTGGAGCTTCGGCCTCGGCGTCTATGCGCCGTTCGGCCTGGTCACCGACTACAGCGACGATTTCAAGGGACGCTACTTCGGCAACTACAGCGATCTGGAGATCATCACCGCCCAGCCCACGCTGTCGTACCGCTTCAACGACAAGTTCGCCATCGGCTTCGGCGTGACCTACAACCACATCAAGGGCGAGCTGGAGAGCAAGGCGCCCAACCCGCTCAATCCGACAGCCGCCGGTGACGGCACCGTCAACGTCAAGGGTGACGACGACGCCTGGGGCTACAATATCGGCATGATCTACCGTCCGGTGGAGTCCACCACCCTGGGTCTCACCTACCGCTCCAAGGTCGAATACCACCTCACCGGCGACGTCGACGCCTCCAACGTCTTCGGCGGGGTCGGTGCGGGTGGCCCGGTATTCCTCAACGCCGACGGCGACGCCTCGCTCGACATCCCCCTGCCCGAGACCATCGACTTCTCGGTGACCCACCAGCTCGACGACCGCTGGACGGTGATGGCCGGGGCGACCTACATCCGCTGGAGCCGCTTCGACCAGTTGGTGGTCGACAACGACCTGGGGCTGGATATCAACGAACAGCAGGACTACCGCGATACCTGGCAGTATGCCGCCGGTCTCGCCTACCAGCTCAACCCGGCCTGGACCCTGCGCGGCGGTATCGCCTACGACCAGTCGCCGGTCAAGGACGCCCACCGCAGCCCACGCGTGCCCACGGCGGACCGCACCCTGGTCTCGATCGGCGCCGGCTGGACGCCGATCCCCGACCTGACCATCGATGCCGCCTACAGCTACATCTGGGAAGATCGCGCCGACGTCGATCTGCAGGACGAAAACGGTAACTCCTATCAGGCCGAATACGACAACTCGCTCAACCTGTTCGGCGTGCAGGCGACCTATCGCTTCTAGGCCCTGGGTTCGTCTATCGACGATCCCGCTCGACCACTCTGCGACCCCGGCCTTGGCCGGGGTCGTCGCGTAATGGCGGGCGTGTCGGTCTGGCGGCGCATCGACGCCAGCCTTATGGCGCCCGAATCCGGGGGCGATGGTTAAGATGCACAACTGTCATCATTCGTTTCCGAACCGTTACACAATGAAAAGCTTGGTCACTCATTCGCCCTCCCTGGGCGATGGAGAGGCGAGATACTAAGTGAACCCCAGGCAGACGACTCAGGCCTCCCTTTCCATCAAGGAGACTATCGATGGCCCCTTCCGTGAACTCAGATCGCGAAATCGAGACACCGGATACCGTTAACGCACCGGCGGACTCCCCGCAGTGGGTGTCGACGCTGGTCAGGGCCATCGCCTCGGGCAAGACCGATGGCGAGACAGCAGAGACCGACGCTGCGGAGAAGCCCGAGCAGACCTCCGATACGTCGCTGAGCGCCGAGCAGATACGTGACAAGTACGACATCCCGGATTTCACCGGCGACGGCCTGATGGAGGCCGAGGTCGATGAGAAAGACAATGACGGCAACCGCAAGACGGTGGGGCAGAAGGCTGCCGAGGATTTCATCCAGGGCATCCGCGATGACGTCAAGAGCGGCAAGCTCGGCGAAGAGTCGGACGAAGCGAAGCTGGTCGACCTGATCGATGCCCAGGGGGCCACCGATCATGGCTACGATCTCTATGGCTACGTCGAGCTGATCGAGTCCGGCGGTTCGACCTATCGCCAGGCACAGACGGAGCCGACACATCTCACCGGTGACGATGCCAAGGCGATCATCGACGAGGACGAGCTGGCCAAGCAGATATCCGAGCTGATGCAGAAGGAGGGTATCAGCAGGCGCTATGACGATTCGCTGCAGGGGGCTATCGAAAGCGTCCCCGACGACAAGCGTGAGGCGATCAGCGACAAGGTCAACGAAGCGCTATTCGACGCCGACGGCAAGGCCAACCTCGAGTTCGAGGATTACGTCATCGCGATGAAGGAGAAGGCGGACGCGACGGAAGACGAGGCGCTCTCGGACAGGATTCAGGCTGAAGTCGACAACTATTTCGAAGCACTGCAAGCGCTGGAGCCGGATAGCTACAAGGACCGGAAGCAGGCCTTCGACCAGAACATGATGACCCATCAGCTCGACGGCTACATGGAAAATCCCGACTCGGTGGATGCGGAAAATGTCAGCACGGGGCTGCGCGACACCATCGATATCGTGCAGGGGGGCATCAACAGCGCGCTTCAGCACCTGGACAAGACCGACAAGTCCTACAACGCTTATCAAACCCTGAACCGCGATCTGGAATCGTTCAAGTCGTCACTATCCAAGTTGTCGGCGGGCGAGCACAAGAAACTCGCCGAATCCCTGCGCCTGGCGACGGAGGTCACCAACCGGCCGGGTATCAGTCAGGCGGAAAAGGACAAGCTGTTCCAGAAGATCGTCAACGACAATCTGACAGCGTTGCCAGAGGCGGAAAAAGGGACCTTCAAGAAGGTTCTCGATTCGGCCAGCTCCAGCGGCACGCTGGGTGCCATGAGCGGGATGATGAGCCTCATCAGCGGTGGCATGCAGATATCCAATGGCGGCTGGGACGAGATGACCACCGATGAGCGGGTGGGGGCCGTCCGGGACTTGGTGGGGGCGCTCAGTTTCGGCAACGATTTTGCCAAGTTCGGTTCGAATCTCATCGAGACGCTGGGCGGAAAGCGCGAGGTGCCCGGCATCGAAGGCGGCGTGCCGCGCGCCAATGCGACCGCCTGGCTTGGGCTGCTGGGCGACAACTTCCCTGACATCTGGAGATCCGGCGCCGACGTCAAGGCCGATCTCTTCGCCGAAAACATCAGTCTGCGCGTGGACAACGGGTCCCGGAGTCTCGGCAATCAAGGCATTCCACTCGACGATCTCGATGAGAACGGGCGGAGAAACTTCGACAAGCTGGCGGAAAATCTGGGCAACCAGATGATCGACACCGGCACCAGGACCTCGGGCACCGACATCGCCAAGAAGGTGGGGCGCTCGTATCTGCGCTTCATGGGGGGCGCGGGCCTGGATATCACCGGCGGCGTCATGGATCTCGTCACCGGCGTCAAGAAGCTCAAGGACGCCGATACGGCGCTGGAGAGAGCCGGCGCCGGTATTCAGATAGGGCTGGGCTCCTCGACCACCGGCATGGCGATCGCCAACACGGTCTCGATGTTCGCCCCCAGTGGCAGCAACCTTGCCGCCAACCTCGGTGGTATCGGCACCCGCGTGATGAGCGGGATCTTCATGGGGGCGCGCGTGGCTGGTCCCATCCTGGGCGTCGTCGGCACCGTCTTCGGCGTCGCCGGAACGCTGATCGCCGAAGCGATCAATCATCAGAAAATGCAGAAGCTGACCGACTCCCAGGGAGAGTTCTTCAAGGATCTCTCCGAGTACGGCGTGACCGAGGAGGATTGGGGCGACAAGCTCGAGTTCGCCCGCTACGAGTCCTACATGTACGGCGGCCGGGATTCGCCCGACGACCAGTCGATCTTCGACTACCAGTCGAAGGAGTGGCAGCACTTCCAGGATACCGAGGGCGAACACGGCAGCTCGCTCTCCCGGCTGGCGCCCCATCTGCACAAGGACGGTGACCCCGGCACCGAGAATCTGTGGGAGAAACATCTGACCGGTGGCACCACGCGGCAGACCGGCAAGGACCATGTCAGCAAGACCGACGACTGGCGCCCCTGGAGCGACACCGACCTGGAGGCCGGCGACGAAGGCCTGGGCACTGACGAGCTGCGTCGAAACTCCCGCATGGACGCGATGATGACGCTCTATGGCAAGGATTTCTTTGATGCCCATAAAGCAGAAATCGACACTGTCGCCGCCGTGTGGGACGACTGGAACGGCAGCGATGCCATCGTCAGCCGAGATGATCTTCGGGATATCGTGGCGGACGAGGGAAAGAGTCAGGAGGAGCAGGATGCTGCACAGTTCCTGCTGGACGAGAACGGCTTCTACGACGGGTTGGACTCGTTGAAACAGGGCGGAGACGGTGACGCCAAGATCAGCACCAACGATCTCGACACCTGGCTGGAAGAGCTCGGCGAGGACAGCGTGGAGGAGTATCGACAGACAGCGGCGGCCAACGATTATGGTTCCGCGTTCCTGCAGGATCACTCGGCCGAACTCCAAACGATCGCCGAGCGCTGGAATGACTGGAACGGCAAGGACGATATCGTCAGCCGGACGGATCTTCAGAAGATCGTCGACGATGGCGGCAGGAGCGATGCCGAGCATGACGCGGCGCGTTTCCTGCTCGAGAACGAGGGGTTCTTCAACGCCCTGGACACCTTTCAGAAAGGCGGCAACGGCGACGGCAAGATCAGTACGAAAGATTTCGACGACTGGTTTGCCACCATTGGTGAAGGTGACCTGGATGGCTATCGTCAGGCCTCGGTCGTGGGAGATTACGACATCGATTTCTATCGTGACAACGAGGAGGCGCTGACAGTGGCGATCGACAGTTGGGACGACTGGAACGGCAAGGACGACATCGTCAGCCGCGATGATCTCGACAAGATCGTCGATGACAAGGATCGTGACGAAAGCGAACAGGAAGCGGCGACACTGCTATCCGAGGATCAGGGGCTGTTCGCGGTGCTCGATACCTTCAAGAAAAGCGATGGCAGCGACGGCAAGATCAGTACCAAGGATCTCAACGCCTGGCTCGAGACGATCGGCGTCGAGCGGCGCGCCTGAGATCGGGCAGCCACTCGACGCAAGCTGACGGACTCGCCCCCCGGCCATCTGGCCGGGGGGTGTCGTTCGGGCTGCTTTTCTTCCATCCGAACCGAGGCTACCAGATCACCACCCGCTTTTCGGGCGGCAGGTAGAGATCGTCGCCGGGCGTGACATCGAAGGCGTCGTACCACGCATCCATGTTGCGCACGATGCCGTTGACGCGGAACTGCGACGGCGAGTGGGGGTCGCCCTGCACCCGATTGATCATCTCCTCTTCGCGCATCAGGCGACGCCAGACCTGGCCCCAGGCCAGGAAGAAGCGCTGGTCACCGGTGAAGCCGTCGATGACCGGCGCGGGGTTGCCATCGAGCGAGCGGTGATAGGCACCCAGGGCGATGTTGAGTCCGCCGAGATCGCCGATGTTCTCGCCCATCGTCAGCTGCGGGTCGAGCGGGTAGCCCGGCACCGGTTCGTACTGGGCGTACTGCTGCCCGAGGCGTCTGGCCAGTTCGTCGAAATGCTCGGCGTCGGTGGTCGTCCACCAGTCGGTCAGCATGCCGGTACCGTCCGACTTGCGGCCCTGATCGTCGAAACCGTGGCTCATCTCGTGGCCGATCACCGCGCCGATGCCACCGTAGTTGACCGCCGGATCGGCGTTCGGATCGAAGAAGGGCGGCTGCAGGATCGCCGCCGGAAACACGATCTCGTTGCGTGAGGGCGAATAGTAGGCATTGACGGTCTGCGGGTTCATGAACCACTCGTCCCGGTCCACCGGACCGCCGAGCTTGGCCAGATCGTCCTGCCAGTGCCACTGGCGCGCGGCTCCGATATCGCCGTAAAGATCGTTTGAACTGATGTCCATCCCTGCATAGGTTTCCCATTCATCGGGATAGGCGATCTTGGCGGTGAAGGCGTCGAGCTTTTCCTGCGCCCGCTGACGGGTCCGGTCGGTCATCCAGCTCACCTGGTGTTGCAGACGATCGCGATAGGCGTCTTCGAGATTGGCGACCAGCGTCTCCATCTCGCTCTTGGCCCGGGGCGGGAAGTGCAGCATCACGTAGAGCTTGCCGGCGGCCTGCCCCAGGAAATCGTTGATCAGCGATACGCCGCGTTTCCAGCGCTCGCGCTGCTCCGGCTGGCCGGACAGACGCTTGCCGTGGAAATCGAAGTGCGCCCGGCTGAAGTCGCTCGAGAGGTAAGGACTGTTGGCGTCCAGCAATCTAAACGTCGCATAGGTCTTGAGCGTCGAGAGCGGCGTTTCGTCATAAAGCCGTGCCAGCTCGCGAATGGCGGTGTTCTCCGCCAGCACGACCTCGTCCTGACCGGCAAGTCCGCTGGCCGAGAGCCATGGCTGCCAGGGGAAACCGGGGGCATAGTCGCCGAGTCGATCCAACTGCAGTGGATTGTAGGTCAGATCGCGATCCCGCTGTTTGGCCGGTGCCCACTCGACCCTCGCCATGGCGGTCTCCAGCTCGAGGATACGCTGCGCACTTTGCCGGGGATGGGGCTGCCCGGCCAATGTGAGGAGCCTGTCGATGTAGCCGAGGTAGGCCTGGCGAATCGCGTCGAAGCGCGGATCGTCGCCGAGATAGTAGTCCCTTGTGGGCAGGATCAGCGGAATCTGCGATAGGTAGACGGCGTAGCGATCCGGCGCCTTGACGTCGATATCGATCTCTGGCGTCACGATAGCCGGCACGCCGAGGCGGCTGTCGGCGCTGAACCGGGCCAGATCCCCCTTGCTCCCGATCGCCGCCAGGCGCTCCAGGTCCGGTATCAGCGGCGTGAGGCCCTTGGCCTCGATAGCGCCCTCGTCCATCCAGGCGTGGTAGAGATCGCCCAACCGCTGCTGGGGCGAGTTCGGCGGGGTGTCGGCGCCATCGAGCTGGCGCAGAATGTCGCGCACCTGCTGTTCGGCGCGGTCGGCCAGCACGGTAAAGGCGCCGTAGTTGCTGCGGTCGGACGGAATCGAGGTGCGTGCCAGCCAGCCGCCGTTGACGTAGTGGTAGAAGTCGTCGCCAGGGGCGACGCTGGTGTCGCGGGCGCTCAGGTCGACGCCCCACTTGCCCATGGCGGGAGCGAGGTCCGGCGTATCGGCGAGGGCGTTGGCCGCCGTCGTGCCGGCAATTGCGAGGACGGCCAAGGCACACGCCGATGTCAGGGCGGAAACGGTGCGTCTGTGAGTCATAACCCCTCGAGCTGTTGGGTGGAACTGACAAAGAAGCCGCTACTAGAACGGATAAAAAACTGTCACTGGAACGGATAAAAAAGCCGCTACACAGGGTAGCGGCAACCGATCGAAGAAACCTCATTGACAAGACGCGTTCACGTCTCTTTGCTCCAGGTGTGGTCAGAAGTTGTAGCGCACCAGCAGATCGGTCTCGTCGTTACCGTAGTCGCTATCGTCGACGTTTCGCGAATCGTCGAATTTGCGCTCGACGGCGAGAATCAGGTTGTCGTCGAAAAGCAGCCACGCCGCCCCCGCGAGATAGAACGCGCTACGAGCGTCGGAGTCGCGATCCTCCAGTCGGTTGAGACCGGTGTAGAGCTGGACCGTACCGGGGACCTGTTCCTTGACGTTGTAGAGTGCGACGCCTTCGTAACCGCGCGCTTCGTCGACGATGCCGTCGCCGCTCTCGACCCCGCTGAAGTCACCGTCGCGCACCAGGTTGTGGTACTCGCCCGCGGTCAATGCGAAGTACCAGTTGCCCGGCGTCCAGCGCGCCGCGAGCAGGCCGGCGTCGACACTCTCATCCGTCTTGCCACCGCCGCTCAGCTCACCGTCGATATCGCTGTGGGTGTAGGTGAAGCCGAACGACCACTCGTCGGTGGGTTGATAGACCGCCGCGCCCTGCGCCGTGTACTTGCGATCCAGACCGGTGAGATTGCCGCTGTAGCCCACCGAGTTGGGAACGTCGTCCCGGGAGGTCTGGTAGAGCAACCCGAGCGTCCAGTCACCCCAGTTGTTCTTGTAGGAGATGGCGTTGTCGGGGCGTCCGTTGCCGTCGAAGCCGCCATCGCTGGAAGCGCCGTTGAAACTGCCCTGGGCCGCCGCCCCGTTGTACCAGAACCAGTCGGTCCAGTAGGCGACCATGTCGTACCACAACGAGTACTGCTTGCCGATCAGGATGGTGCCGTAGTCGTCGTGACTGACACCGGCGTAGAGCAGACGCTTGTAGTGATTGTCGGTGCCGTCCTCGAAGAACGGGTCGAAGCCCCACTCCGCACGGGCGATCGATGACCAGCCGCCCTGGAAGTTGTGTTCGTGAATCAGACGAACGCGCGATCCGGCATTTTTCGGATCGTGATCGTCGTGCACGTCGTCGACGAAACTGCTTCCCGCCGCGATGCGGCCGCTGACCGTGAGTTTGTCCTGGGTCGTCTCGTAAAGCGTTACGGCCAGTGCAGATTGGCTGGCCAAAAGGGTCCCGGTAGCGACGAGGGTCGCCACAAACGTTTTATTCATCATGATGACTCTTGCTAACTGTTTTTATAAAGAGTGTTCACTCGTTGTCGAGAGTGCGGTCACTGCTTGGATGACACCGGTCGCGTCGACGATCAGTCGTTGCTGACGGCCTGGCTGTCCAGGAACTCTTCCAGCGAGAGCTGGCGGTCGCTGTCGACATCGGCGGTGCCGAAGGCCCCCATCAGATCGGAATCCGAGCGCGCTTCGCTGACATCGATGACGCCGTCGCCGTCGCTGTCCAGGGAGTGGAATCTATCGACCAGCTCGGGTGGTGCGCTCATCTCCAGCTTGCCTCGCTCGAAACTGCCGGCACCGTCACCTGCCGGGGTGTAGCTCTGGCAACCTGCCAACGCCACTAGTGCAGTGACGGAAAAGAGTCCCGTTGTTATGGACTTTGTACTCAAGAACATCTTTGGCTCCCTTTCAGGAGTGGGTTTTGAGGTATGAACCCCGCTTTTTGGCCGCAGATGTCCCAGGCGGGTGCCCTGGGGGCATCCGCGGCCAAATTCTGTTGTTATTGGAAGAGAAAGGCGTTAGGCGGCTTCGCTCTCCAGAAATGCCGCTTTCAGCAGCGCCTGGGTATAGGGTTCCCGGGGATTCGAGAAGATCGTTTCCGCCGAGCCGTGTTCGATGACCCGCCCCTCCTTCATCACCATCACGTCGTCGGAGAGCGCGCGAACCACCGACAGGTCGTGGCTGATGAACAGGTAGGTCAGGCCGTGCTTCTTCTGCAGATCCCGCAGCAGGTCGATGACCCGCACCTGGACCGAGCGGTCGAGGGCCGAGGTCGGCTCGTCGAGCAGCAGCAGCTCGGGCTTCAGGATCAGCGCCCGGGCGATGGCGATCCGCTGGCGCTGGCCGCCGGAGAACTCGTGGGGGTAGCGGTTGCGCATGGCCGGATCGAGGGCGACCTCTTCCAGCGCGGCGATGACCTCGGCCTCGCGCTGGCGGCGATTCAGCGCCGGGTGATGCACCTTGAGGCCTTCGCTGATGATGTCGCCCACCGTCATGCGCGGGGAGAGCGAACCGAAGGGGTCCTGGAATACCACCTGCAGGCGTGAACGCAGCGGACGCATGCCGGACTTGTCGAGTCCGGAGATGTCGGCTTCCTCGAAGCGGATCTCGCCCTCGGATTTCAGCAGTCGCAGCAGGGCGCGGCCGAGCGTCGATTTGCCCGAGCCGGACTCGCCGACGATGCCCAGCGTCTCGCCGCGGCGGATGGAGAGATTGATCCCGCGCACCGCCTCGAAGTACTCGCTCTTGCCGAACAGGCGCTTCTTCAGCGCGAAGCGCACCTTGATGTCCCGACCGCTCATCAGCACCGGTGCGTCTGCCGGGGCGGGCTCCTTGCGCCCACGCGGAATGGCGTCCAGCAGCATGCGGGTGTAGTCGTGCTGGGGCGCCTCGAACACGTCCAGGGTGCGGCCGCTCTCGACCACCTCGCCGTAACGCATCACCGCGACACGATCGGCGAAGTGGCGAACGATGCTCAGGTCATGGGTGATGAACAGGATCGCCATGCCGTACTCGGCCTGCAGCGACTTGAGCAGGTCGAGAATCTGCGCCTGCACGGTGACATCGAGTGCGGTGGTCGGCTCGTCGGCGATCAGCAGTTTCGGCTCGCAGGCCAGCGCCATGGCGATCATCACGCGCTGGCGCTGGCCGCCGGAGAGCTCGTAGGGGTAGCTGTCGATGCGCCGTTCCGGCTCGGGGATGCCGACCTGGTTCAGGAGCTCCAGGACGCGCTGCCGATTGGCCTGGCCCTTGAGCTGCTTGTGCCGGATCAGCACTTCACCGATCTGCTTGCCGATGCGGTGCAGCGGGTTGAGCGAGGTCATCGGCTCCTGGAAGATCATCGAGATGTCGTTGCCGCGCACGCGACGCATGCGCTTGGGCGTGACCTCCAGCAGGTTCTCGCCGTTGAAGCGGATCGCGCCGGTGGTCTCGGCGAGTTCGGGCAGCAGGCGCATGGCGGCGGTGGAGGTGACCGACTTGCCGGAGCCGGACTCGCCGACCAGCGCCATCGTCTCGCCCTCGGCAATGGCGAAGCTCACGTCCTTGACCGCCGTCACCGGCCCGGTGGGCAATTGAAACGTCACGCTGAGCTTGTCGATTTCGAGCAGAGAACTCATGAAACGGCTCCCGACGTTGTTGGAGAGTCGTACGCCGGCGAAAAATCGGCGAGCGATGGCCAGCCGAGGCGAACAGCTTCGAAGGCGCGGAGTTGATGGGGTATCAATGAGCAGCCTGAGGGGCTGTTCAACGATTGGATCTCAAATACGGGCTGGGCGAGCGCAGGCATTTTTCGGGCTCCTCAGCGTGTGCGCGGGTCGAGGGCATCACGCAACCCATCACCCAGGAAGTTGAGACAGAACAGCGTGGCGGCGAGGAAGAACGACGGCACCAGCAGCATCCACGGGGCGCTCTCCATCATGTCCACGCCCTCGGAGATCAGCACGCCCCAACTGGTCAGCGGCTCCTGCACGCCGAGCCCCAGAAACGACAGGAAGCTTTCGAGCAGAATCACCTTGGGCACGGTGAGGGTGACGTAGATGATCACCGGGCCGATGGCGTTGGGAATCAGGTGGCGGGTGACGATCTTGGTGTCGCGCACGCCCAGCGCATGGGCCGCCTCGATGAACTCGCGACGCTTCAGCGCCAGGGTCTGGCCGCGCACGATGCGGGCCATGTCGAGCCACTCCACCGCGCCGATGGCGGCGTAGATCAGGAAGATGTTGCGGCCGAACACCACCATCAGCAGGATCACCAGGAACATGAACGGCAGCGAGTACATGATGTCGACGAAGCGCATCATCAGGTTGTCGACGCGCCCGCCGACATAGCCGGACACGGCGCCGTAGAGCACCCCGATGATCAGGCTGACGAAGGGCGCCACCAGCGCCACCGACAGCGACACCTGGCCCCCATAGAGGGTGCGGGTCAGCAGGTCGCGGCCGTTGGCGTCGGTGCCGAGCCAGTGGCCGCCTTCCAGGGTCGGGCCCACGTCGAAGGCGTTCCAGTCGACGTCGGCCAGCCCCCAGGGGGTCAGCCAGGGACCGATAAAGCAGGCCAGGGTCATCAGGCCGAGCAGCCCCAGGCTGGCCATGGCCGCGCGGTTCTGGCTCAGCCGGCGCCAGGCGTCGCGGCCGCGGCTGTCGCCGACGGGGGCGGCGGTCGGGGCGAGGGAATCGGTACTCATGGCGTCGCCTCAGTCGTCATAGCGGATTTGGGGATCAAGGGCCGAGTAGATCAGGTCCACGATCAGGTTCATCAACACGATCAGGGCGCCGTAGAACACCACCGTGCCCATCACCAGGGTGTAGTCGCGGTTGAGCGCGCCCTGGACGAAGTAGCGGCCGATGCCGGGGATGCCGAAGATCTGCTCGATCACCACGGAGCCGGTGATGATGCCGGCGATGGCCGGGCCCAGGTAGGAGGTCACCGGCAGCAGGGCGGGGCGCAGGGCGTGGCGCCAGACCACCTCGGCCTCGGTCAGCCCCTTGGCTCGGGCGGTGCGAATATAGTGGCTGCCCATCACCTCGATCATGCTGGCGCGCATCATCCGCGCGATGTAGGCGATCTGCTGGATCGATAGCGCGATCACCGGCAGGATCAGGTTGGGCAGGGCGCCGTCGTTCCAGCCCCCCGCCGGCAGCCAGCCGAGCAGCACCCCGAACACCAGCGCCAGCACCGGCGCCACCACGAAGTTGGGCACCGCGATGCCGGCCAGCGCCGTGCCCATCACCGTGTAGTCCACGGCGGTATTGCGCTTGAGTGCGGCGATGATGCCCAGCGGCAGGCCGATCGCCAGCGCCAGCAGGATCGCCAGGCCGCCGATCTGCAGGCTTACCGGGAAGCCCTGCATGATCAGCTCGGTGACGGTGAAGTCCTTGTACTTGAACGAGGGCCCGAAGTCGCCCTGGACCAGGTTGCCCAGGTAGCGGAAGTACTGCTGCCACAGCGGTTCGTCCAGGTGGTAGGCGGCCATCAGGTTGGCCTCGATCTCCGGCGGCAGGGCGCGCTCGCCGTCGAAGGGCCCGCCGGGGGCGATGCGCATCAGAAAGAAGGCGATGGTGATGACGATCAGCATCGTCGGTATGGCCTGGGCCAGGCGTTTCAAGGTGTAGCTCAGCATGGCGCCGTTCCTCGGTTGACATGAAGGGCGGGCCGTCCCTGGCCGCGCCCACGATTGGGTTGGGGCGAGTGGTCGTCAGGGCGCGTCGCCGTCCACGGACACGTAGCGCAGCGGATGCACGTCGAGCGTCGTGGGCTGCCAGCCCTTGACGTCCGGAGAGACCAGATTGACGACCACGTAGTCGTAGATCGGCAGCATCACGTCGGCTTCCAGCAGGCGCTGCTCGGCCTCGGTCATCAGCGCGGCGCGTCGGTTCACGTCGAGCTCATGGGTGCTGGCCTCGACCAAGGCGTCGTACTCGGGGTCCGCGTAGCCGGTGCTGGCCGCCGCCGAGCCTCCCGCCGCGTAGGCGTTGAGGAAGTCGTAGGGGTCGTTGACCGTGGCCACGAAGCCGTAGCGGGCGATCTCGAAGTCGCCCTGGCGCAGGCCGGCGAAGTGCACCGCCGCCTCGCGATTGACCAGATCTATTTCCACCCCCAGCGGGCGCCACATGGCGGCGATGGCCACGGCGATCTTCTTGTGGTCTTCCAGGGTGTTGTAGGACAGCTCAAGTTCAAGCGGTCGATCCGGCCCGTAGCCGGCCTGATCCAGCAGCTCACGGGCCCTGGCCCGGCGGCTGTCCATGCCCTGGTCATGGAAGTCGAGGCTTGCCGAGGTGGGCGAGGCGATGGTGCGCGGCACGAACCAGTAGGACGGCGTCTGGCCCATGCCCAGCAGGCGCTCGGTGATCACCTCGCGGTCGAGCGCCAGATTCAGCGCCTCACGCACCCGCTCATCGCTGAGCGGCGTGCCTTCGCGCAGGTTGAGCATATAGAAGTAGCTGCCGATCAGCGGCCCGACGCGCAGCGACTCGCTCAGGTTTTCCTGGGCCCACTCGAAGCGCGCGGAAGGCACCGCGCCGTAGGCGATGTCGAGCTCGCCTGAGCGAAAACGGTTCATCAGCGCCGAGGTATCCTCGATGGCGTGGAAGTCGACACCCTCCAGCGCCACCTCGTCGGCGGCGTAGTAGCGAGGGTTGCGCTCGACCTCGACCTTGTCCTGGGGCTTCCAGTCGGCGAGCAC